>CBDTYI010000186.1:0-5818 GCA_965364565.1 uncultured Gammaproteobacteria bacterium
CCCGCGTTACGAAGTCATCGTGATCGATAACAATACCAAGGACCCGGCAATCTGGAAGCCCGTCCAGGCCCACTGCCAGGCCCTGGGCGAGCGCTTCCGTTTCTATCACGTCGACCCGCTGGCCGGGTTCAAGTCCGGGGCTCTCAACTATGCGCTTGCCAGAACCGCCCCCGAAGCGGAGATTATCGGGGTTATTGACAGTGACTATATCGTCAAACCGGACTGGCTGCGCGGTCTCGCGCCCCAGTTCCTGCACCCGGAGACTGCGGTGGTGCAGGCGCCGCAGGACTATCGGGATGCTAATGAAAACGCGTTCAAGGCCATGTGTTACGCCGAGTACCGCGGTTTTTTCTACATCGGCATGGTGACCCGCAACGAGCGCAACGCGATTATCCAGCACGGCACCATGACCATGGTGCGCCGTACCGCACTGCAGGAAGTCGGCAACTGGAGCGAGTGGTGTATTACCGAAGACGCCGAACTCGGATTGAAGATTTTCGCGCACGGCTATGAAGCCCGCTACATACCCCGCAGTTACGGTAAGGGCGTCATGCCGGACAGCTTCAGCGCCTACAAATCGCAGCGGTTCCGCTGGGCCTATGGAGCGGTGCAGATCATGCGCAACTACGCTGGTGAATTGCTGGGTACGGCCTCCAGTCGCCTGACTGTCGGGCAACGCTATCACTTTCTGGCCGGCTGGTTACCGTGGCTGGCCGACGGCGTGAACCTGCTGTTCAATCTGGCTGCGCTGTGCTGGTCGATAGGCATGATCGCTTTCCCGCTATACATCGATCCGCCTTTGATTATTTTCTCCGTGCTGCCGCTGGCGCTGTTTTCTTTCAAGATCGCGAAGGTTGTCTACCTGTATCGGGGGATTCACGTAGTCGGTACCGCCAGGCAGACGCTGGCGGCTGCGCTGGCGGGGCTGGCGCTGTCGCACACCATCGCCAGGGCCATGTGGGCGGGCCTGGTGACGCGCAGCAAACCGTTCTTGCGGACCCCCAAGATGGAGCGTTCCAAGGCGCTGGTGAAGGCGATCGGGGCGGCGCGCGAAGAGACGCTGCTCACCGTGGCGCTGTGGCTGGCCGCCGCTGCCATCATTCACGAGTCGGGTTCCGACACGCTGGACGTGTTGCTCTGGGTGATTGTTCTGCTGGTGCAGTCGATTCCCTATGTCGCAGCGTTGCTGGTCTCTGTGGTCAGCGCCTTTCCCGGCCTGCCCGCCAGGCTGGTCTGTGGTGGTGCATGTGAGGACAGCCTGGACGCTGCGGCACTCGCGACGGATCGGTCGGCGCCAGCCGCGGCCGGCAAGCAGGACGGGTCCTGACGGTCTTCGGCGTGCGGCGTTTTGCGGTGTTGACAAGCCTGGTGCTGCTGCTGACGAGTCTCAGCCTGGCGCCGCGGGCGGCTGACCACGACGGCGAAATCTGGGTGCTGGTCGACACGCGCGCCATGACGGTCTCGGTTTTCGAGGGAGATGCGCCCAAACGTGTCTACGAGAGCATCTCCATCGGGCGCGGCGGCACGACGACGGACAAGAGCAAGGATGACCAGAAAACACCGCTGGGCGAATACCGGATTGCCCGTATCGCGAAGCAAACACCCTTTCACCGCTTTTTCGGTCTCGATTACCCGTCCCCGGAACAAGCGCAGCGCGCGCTGCAGTCGGGTGTCATCAATGAGCGACAGTATCGCAGCATACTGACAGCGGTTCGCAGTGGCGACGCACCGCCTCAGGACACGCCGCTGGGCGGCTACCTCGGCATCCACGGTGTCGGCGAGGGGGATCCGCGCATCCACGAGAATTTCAACTGGACCAACGGTTGTA
Source organism: uncultured Gammaproteobacteria bacterium (assembly GCA_965364565.1). Taxonomy (GTDB): domain Bacteria; phylum Pseudomonadota; class Gammaproteobacteria; order DSM-19610; family DSM-19610; genus Thiogranum. Next base: position 1,829 of record CBDTYI010000186.1, read on the forward strand.
TTGCACTCAGCAATGAACAAATAGATGATATCGCCCGGTGGATAACAATAGGAACCCGGGTCGTGGTGCGATGAGTGCGATGGAACTTTGGTATACAATGCCCGCGCCGGAACTCTTCAAACTCATTTACAAGGAGCTAGACATGAGAAGTACCAACATCAAACGCGTGGCAGGCATCGTCGCCCTGGCAGCTGTTACCGGACTGACCGGCTGCGCCAGCACCTCGGAGATCGAAAGCCTGCGCAGCGAAATCCGCCAGGCTAACGATACGGCCACAAATGCCGCGTCGACCGCCGAGGCGGCGCGCAGTGAAGCCGCAGCTGCCTCGCGGGCCGCTGCCGAGGCCAATGCAACGGCGGAAGAAGCCAAGGCGATGGCCGAGGCGACCGATGCCAAGATCGACCGCATGTTCAAGAAGTCGATGTACAAGTAAGAACCGGCTGGAACACAGCCTGATCGCAGCGGCGGCTGACACCTGAACGGGTCGGCCGCCGTTTTTTTACCTGGCGCTGGCGATCGCGACCGGAATGCCGCTTTGCTCCTCAACTGCCCGTTTCAGCGCGCGACCGTTGAGGTTGAAAGGTCGCTTCTCCCAGCTTGCGTTGACCAGGTCCATCGCAACGTTCATCAATACGACCTTTTCGCGCTCCTCATCGAGCGGCGGATGCACCTCGATGAACAGCGTATCGGCCAGCCAGCCGAGCTTGATCGGCTGATTGACGATCTGTACCGGGGTGCCGACCGGAACGTCAGGAAAAAGTGCCTCGATGTCCTCGGGGTACATGCGCACACAGCCGTGCGTCACACGCATGCCGACGCCATAGGGGCGGTTGGTGCCGTGGATCAGATAACCGGGCCGCGTCAGGCGCAGGGCATAGTTTCCCAGCGGGTTGTCCGGGCCGGGGGGAATGATCTCGGGCAACGGGCTGCCATCGGCGGCGTGCTCGGAGCGGATCGACTCGGGCGGTCGCCAGCTCGGGTTACGGGTCTTGGACGCGATGGCGGTGCCGCCAAGCGGTGTCGCCCAGTCCATGCGGCCGATGCTGACCGGGTAGGTCTGCACCACTGCGGTGTTGCCCGCGCGTGGCACGGGAAAGAAATACAGCCGCATCTCGGGAACATTGAGCACAATCCCGGTGCGCTTCGCCTGGGGCAGAATGAAGCGCGTCGGCACCAGAGCTTCGGTTCCTTCACCCGGCAACCAGCGGTCGATGTCCGCATTGGCCAGCACGATTTCGTCCTGGCCCACGTCGAACCGGCGGGCGATGTCCAGGAGCGTGTCCTCATGCTTCGCCGCAACAGTGCGCAGGGTACCGATCAGATCCACGTCGCTCGGTGGTAAAACGAAAGTCTGGGCGTGACCGGGCTGCAAGGCGATCGCAACGCTCAGCAAAACCCACTGTTGAATCCCTCTGGCAAGCTTCATGTGCAGGTGGCTTACTATTTCTTTCTCCGGTTCAGGTAGACGGCGTTACGTTGCAGCGATTGTAATAGTCTGCGTCTGGATAGAGAACACCGTGGCGGCGATTCGAGGCTTAACTCAACCCCAATCTCATTGTAAGTAATAAAGTTTTTCACCATTGTGCCGACGCAGCACTGGAGGCAGATTGTGCCTGCAAAACGGTGTACTCCGAAGCGGCGGTTTGATTCATGACCCGATCCCTGACTCGCCATACGTCGCTGGCTGCGATGCTGGTCGCAGCACTCATTATTGGGGCCGCGCTGGTAAATCAGTACCTGCTGGTGGTGCAGAACCGTGAGCACGCTGAAGCCGAGTCGCAGGTCAATTTCAGGTCTTATCACTACGCGGTAGTCAACCAGGTCCGCTTCTACCGGCGCCTGGTCACGCGTCTGGCGCGGCGTCCCGATGTTCAGGACCTGCTGGCCTTTGCGGATTCACAGCAGGCATTCCTGTGGGCCAGCGAGTACCGCAAGCTGCTGCCCGACGCCATTGGTCTCGCCCTGGTACGGGCGGATGGAAAGGTGCTTGGAAAGCCGGTATCCCTGTTTCTGGGGCCGGCCTGTGTACGCGACATCGAGCATCTGGTGGAAAACGACTTTACTGGTGTGGCCTCGGTACACCGGGATAATCCGGAACTCGAGCATTTTGATCTCATGGCCCCCGTGAACGATGTCGAGGGGCAGTTGCTGGGTTACCTGTTTGTCAGTTTCTCGCTGGAAGTGCTGCAGGATTTCGCCGCCAATATCCTGCGTCAAGGACACCGACTGACCCTCCATGATGAGCATGGCCAGCTGATCGTCGCGGTCAACGGCCTCAGCGGCGCTGAATCCCCCATGCGGCTCTCTGGAACTTTACCGGATACCCGCTGGACGCTCACCCTCGAGAGTCACGCTCTTGATCTCGGCGCCTCTCTTGCCGTTCTCAATACCACTGCCGTGCTGCTCGCTGTGCTGGTGGCAGGGGCCATCATTCTGCTGGTCCGCTCGGTTTCGAAACGTGTTCTGGGGGAGTTACGCGGGATACAGTGCGCGCTCAGCGCTATCGCAGAGGACCAGGCTGGTGAGCCACGCATCGCGGCCGGATTTCTCGAGACCAAAGCGATGGTGGACGCAATCGGCGAAATATCAAATCGGATCCAGAAGCAGAAACGCGCACTCGCGTGCCTCGGCGATACGGACGATATGAAAGGTCTCCTGAACCGGCGTCGTTTCAGGAGCGAGCTCGACGACATCTGGCAGATGTCCCTGCAGGGTCACCAGGTGTGCCTGTTGTACATCGATGTGGATGGTTTCAAGCAGGTTAACGACCGGTTCGGTCATCACACCGGCGACGAAGTTCTGATAGCCCTGGGCGCTTGCATTAAGGACTGCCTGCGACAGGGGGACGTTGCCGCACGGCTGGGCGGGGACGAGTTCGTCGTGCTGATCGCTGACAACGACGCCGACCGCTGCGCGAGCCTGTTCGAGCGAATCAGCGACAGTTTCACTGCGCGTCAGCGCGGCATGGTCGGCGACAGCGAACCGTGCAGCCTGAGCGCTGGTCTGGTCAACCTCGATCCGGTGATGGACAGCGGACCGGGCGGTGCCCTGAAACGGGCCGACGCCGCCCTGTACCGCGCCAAACGTTCGGGTAAGAACCGCGTTTGTGTGGATGGCCTGGCGGACCCGCAAAACGCTCTGACACCGGCCGCGCGGCCGGGGTGAGGGGAACGGCTTACCAGAACGCCATCAGGGTGTCGTTTTCGACCTTGTGTTCGAACTCCCGTAACGGACGATTGCCGACCTCCACGCACTCGCCGCTGGTCACATCAAACGCCCAATGGTGCTTGGGACAGGTCAGACGCGTTCCCTCCAGTGCCAGGTGCGGAATGTTGGTGACCTGGTGCGGACAGCGGCTGTCGTAGACGCGTATCGTTTCATTTTCCCGGTACACAAACAGGCTGCGGCCGCCGCAATCCCGATAGGTGATTTCACCGGACGGCAGTTCGTCCAGTGGCGCCACAGCATGCCAGGCCGGTTGCGCGAACAGGTTTTCCGGGTGGAATTCCGGGATGTCCATTTCCAGCAGGATATCCACCGCCCAGACAATCTTGGCCAGGCCCAGGGTGGGGAAGGCCATGAGCAGGGCATCGAGAACCTCGTTGGCGCTGGCTCCGTTGCGCAACGCCCGGGTCAGGTATTGACGAAATCCAGGTTCGGTCTGAACGTCAACCTTGGTGATGACCGAAATCAGATCGCGCGTGCGTGTGTCGAGGTGTTTGCCGGCCTCTTTGAGAAACGTGAAGTAGGGTTTGATGGCGTCCGGGCGGGCCGCAACAAGGTAGTTCAGCGCATCACTCATGGTATTCTCCTGGTTCGGTGAGTCGATGCGGGCAATCCTAACGGCTGTCGCGCGCGCCGCCAATACCTTAAAGCCGCAGGTTTTTCCGGCTAATCGGCAGCCACCGCCGAGGGTCGACCGGCGAACCGGGCGGGGAAGCGTATAGGGCACTGAAGCTGACAATCGTCAATGCATCGTGACGGGCAGGC
>CBDTYI010000187.1:0-5782 GCA_965364565.1 uncultured Gammaproteobacteria bacterium
GTGCCGGGCTTCCGGGCGGACTGGCACGACGTGGACTTCGATGCGCTCTACGACTCGCTCCCCGGGGACATTCTGGAGAGCGGGCAGTCCTTCGAGCAAGCGGTCGAGCTGGACCAGATCCAGCGCGGCGTGCTTCGCCAGAATCTCCTCCCAGTTGGTGAAATGCTCAATGAAACCGAACGACGCCACGAGGTCGAATTTCCGTCCCGGAGCGAAGCGGGTGAAGTCTTGCGCCCAGAAGCTGCCGACCCGATAGCCGCATTGTTCCAGCCACGCGGGCAATGTTGGCAGATCAGCGGCGAAATCGACACCGAACAGTTCGTAACCCAGCTCGCCGAACACGGCCAGGAAGCGGCCCGGATAGCAGCCGATTTCCAGACAGGTCCTGCCTGCGCTGCCGGCAGGGGCGACGTGCGACTCGATCCAGCGCCGGATAATGTCCCTTTTTTTCGCAATGTGGAGGTTGCAGGACCGGTATTCGCGGTTCCAGTACTCCTGGCTGGCTCTGTTCACCATGGCGGTCCATGTTAGCAGCTGCGCGGGCAAACGGGTCAGCCATGCGCCCTGTCAGTTATGCGATAATCCCCATCCAGTGTTATACCGACCCGCACGGCGCACACGACGATCACATGAAGACCCGCACCATTGTGCTCTATCTCATCCTGTTAACCGGGGTGCTCACCTACGTGCTGTACCGCTACCACGCATCACAGCCACCCGACCAGGCGCAGATCGACTACTGCAACGAGCTCGTGAAGGACATGCCGGAAAGCACCCAGGACGAAATCAACCGCAGCATTAATACCTTCCTGGAGTGTCTGCAGGACTAGAACCCCCTGTGTGTAATCCTGTCTCTGCCGCGGCGGTGTTGTGTCGCTCGTCGCCTGTGCTGCGACGCATCAGAAATTCCAGATGGTCTGATTCGGCGCCACCGGGGTGCCCACCTGCTGAATGTCATGGATGCGCTTCAGATCGATGCTCATGCGCCCGTTGCGGGTATGCCGGTACATGTCCTTGAAGCGCGCGCTCCAGACGATTTCGTCCCACTTGTACGAGGAACGCGCGTGCACGGTCTGGGAATAATTGTCGTCGACCGCGTTAATCAGCACCAGAAACTCGGCATCCTGCTTGCTCAGCTCCTCGGGGGTCACTCCGTACAGCGGGCTGGCCTCGGTGATGGGGTGCGCGATAGTCCAGTCGAGCGGGAAAAACGCCGCCTTGCTGCGCTCCAGGGGCAGCTGGTGGAAATGGCGGGTACGCACCCCGTCGCGGGTCTCGGTCATGCACAGCAGAATACGCACCTCTACCTCGATCAGCTCGTTGGGCGAGCCGTTGGCGATGCGGAATTCAAAACAGGTAGTGCCGTGATAGGGACCGATCACCGCGCGGTTGCTGAACAGGATTTTGGCGCGCGGTCGCGCAAAGCGCGCGAACATCAGCGCGGCGGCGACGGCAAAACCCGAAAGGCCCAGGAAGGCTTCCAGGACCACGAGAAAATTGGCCGCCAGGCTGTGCGGAGATATATGACCGAAGCCCACCGTGGTCAGGGTCTGCACGCTGAAAAAGAAGCATTCCAGCAGCCGCTCCCCATTGCTCGTGGCCTGCAGGCCGCTCAGAGCCTGCGGGCCGCAGAAAAAATACAGCGCGGCAAACAGGAGGTTGGTCAGCAGATACAGGCCGATGAAAGTGAGGTTGAACTGCCACCAGGGGATACTCAACAGCGCCTGGTACAGGTTCAGGGACTTGAACAGCGGCAATCCGCCGCGCGACACGTTGAAGGTTCCATCGCGGTTCAGCAGGCGCAGGGCGCTCTCGCGCATGACCTTGGTGCCGAAGCCCAGGTCCCTGATAATGTCCGCATTCCTGTCGCTGTCTTGCCGGGGCATGTGTCGAACCCACCTTGCACCTGTTGAGTCGGCGTGCCGGGGCAGCTGCCCGCTGGGGCCGGCCGGTGACCCGCCGTTTTTGTTCAGGTCGAAAATCCCTCAGTCACCCGCCGCAAAACGTGACTATCAGGGCCAAAGTCTAGTAAACGCGGAGAAAAAGTAAAAAGCGTACCGAAATACCGCGGCCGCATCGGCCTGTCCGCGCCGGTCTCATCGACGCTGGCCGGTGTCCGACGGCGCCGCTCCGTTCAGTTCATGGCGCACCAGTTCGCAGATGCGGCGGCGGATTTCATCGATGACCGCCTGCGGGCTATTGACTCCGAGCGCTGCAACTTCGTCCACGATGCACGCCGCCAGGTAGATGCCTTGCCGGCACGCCTGGAGATATTCGCAGTCTGGCCCCGCGCCCGCGCGGATCCGGGAATCACAGTTCCATCGAAACGGGCAGGCGGAGCCGGGGTCAGGTTCGGGCTGCAAGAGCAAACGGCAGTCAGGATTTTTCACGGTTCATCCTCCGGGCTGATAAACGCAAAGCTTTGTTGTTGGTTCGTCTCTGGCAAGCCCCAGGTCGAAACGCGCATTGACCCGTGAGGCTGCCGTAGAACGCGCGTACCACGGTGTTGGCGTTTACGCTGTCGACAGCACCGTTGCGCTTTGCCAGTGATACCGAGGGCGGGTACAAGATCCATGCCAGTCGCGGCAGCGGGCACCACACAGCACGCGGCTGCGCTGGACTGAGGGTTTCGGGTTACTGCCCGGCGGCGTGCTGTGCCGCGGGCTGATGCAGATCTATCGGCCGCTCACCAACATTCGGCGGGCCGAAGTGCGTGAGTAGCCAACAGTTGAGCGGTTGCCCGCTCGCCGTCGGGAACGTATGCGGGGCGTGACTGTCTGCTATGACCTGGGCATCATCACCCTGCACGCCGTTGGGGCGGAACCTGTTTATGCAATGGCATCGAGTCGCCGCGATACTGGGATCTGTCGCCTGCCTGTCAGGCGCTGCGGCTACTGACTGGGTTTACGCGCAGCCTGCGCAGCCGCGTTCTGACATCAACAGCGTGTTCACAGGCCCCGGATTCGATGCCTGGGTCGCGCGCTTCGAACGCCACGGTCGCGAGGTCTACGACCGGCGCCATGACATTGTCGCGGCAACCGGCGTGAAAGGGGGCATGGTGGTGGCGGACATCGGCGCCGGAACGGGCCTGTTCACGCGGCTTTTCTCAACGCGGGTCGGCGCATCCGGCAAGGTCTATGCGGTCGATATCTCGGCGGCATTCGTCCATAACATCACCCGGATCAGCCGAGCACGGGGCCAGACCAACGTCACCGGCGTGGTGAATTCGCAAACCGGGGTAGGGCTGGCGCCGCAGTCGCTCGACCTCGCGTTCATCTGCGACACCTATCACCACTTCGGCCAACCGGCCGCGATGATGCGATCGATACGCGCGGCCTTGAAACCCGGAGGCAGCGTGGTGGTGATCGATTTCCGCAGGATTCCCGGCCTCAGCTCATCCTGGGTGATGGGTCATGTACGCGCAGATGAGGCAACAGTGATCGGCGAAATTGAAGCGAGCGGATTCCGCCTGGTAGAAGATCTCGATATTCTGCGGACCAGTTATTTCCTGCGTTTCGTGCCGGATGAAGGCGGCAGCGTAAAATAGTCACGCGCCGGTGGTTGCCGCCCGGTTTCCTGACCACGGGTTTCGCGTATTCAGTTCCGGTTCTGGTAGGCGTCGTACGGCAGCAGCAACGTATCCGCGACCAGGGACAGCGGGATGTCCAGCGCCGCCATGGCCACCTGCCCGTAATAATCGTAATCGTACCAGTACTGCGTGGTTTTCCTCACTGCCTGCTTGGTACCTACGTAAGGTCCCGGGATGACATTCGGGTCGGAGTGGACTCGAATTGTCGAGCAGCCACCCAGCAGGGTGAAAGCCAACACCAGCGCTGCAACATTCAGGCTCATCAGCTTCCCGTTATGCATTCTGCGAAACACGCTCCGCGGCTTGGGTCTGCGTTACCGGTGAACAGGCAAGCTGGCTCAGGTCACAAATTTTCATCTGACGTACTCCTGATTACGCATGTCGCTGCTCGGAAACCGAGCGCCGATTGACACATGCAGAATTTGCGCCAATTGCGGCGCACAGGAGAGTGTGACCTGGTCGTTTCGCGCGTTTAAGCGTCAGGGGATGCTGATCCGGAAACGTTCAGGCACGCGTCGAAACGGACCGTCTGTCGCTGAAAGCCGGACGGAATCCACGTTCACGGTGGAAGCGCGCCAGCGGGCTGGCGAAGTATTATCCGGCGTCAACAGCCGGGAATACCGATAGGCCCCGGGGCGTCCGGCAGAACACAACACCCGGTAGCAGCGCACAACACGACCAGAATAAGGACGATCCCGGAAAGCTTTGACAGCATTTTGATAGGTTCCTTGCAGTTCAATGCGTGTGCAGTTTCGAGCGTACCGGGCCAATATGCAAGCGCGATTCAAGTCGCTGCCCGGTATATCGCCCTTAAGGAAGTGCGACAGCAGCGGCGGGCTGCGCCGATTGCGGTGACGATTCGAGTACGAGCTGTATTGTTGAGCTGTGTTTACCATCGGGAAAAAGCCCGCACCGCAGCCGGTCAAAGACAATTGTCATGCAAGCGTTCCGCAAGTAACCTTATCCGTCATTCGCATGCCGAACCCGCGGCTTCCACCACAATATCCGCGAAATTTCAATGCAGCCCATCGTCTCGATATCGAACCTGTCCAAGATCTACGCCAGTGGCCACCACGCGCTGAGGGACGTGAACCTGGACATCGCCCCAGGGGAGATCCTGGCGCTGCTCGGACCCAATGGGGCCGGCAAGACGACGCTGATTTCAATTATCTGCGGCATTGTCAATGCAAGCGAGGGAACCGTGACGGTCGGCGGCCACGATATTGTCGCCGACTACCGCATCACGCGCGCGATGATCGGCCTGGTGCCGCAAGAGCTCACCCTGGGCGCCTTTGATACAGTCTGGAATACGCTGAATTTCAGTCGTGGCCTGTTTGGAAAAAAGCCCAACCGGGCCTATCTGGAACAATTGCTCAAAGACCTGTCCTTGTGGGACAAGAAAGACAGCGAGCTGATGGCACTGTCGGGCGGAATGAAGCGGCGGGTATTGATCGGCAAGGCCCTGTCACACGAGCCCTCGGTTCTGTTCCTCGATGAGCCCACGGCGGGCGTGGACGTGGAATTGCGCAAGGACATGTGGGCGCTGGTACGGCGCCTGCGGGCATCCGGCGTCACCATCATCCTGACCACCCATTATATCGAGGAAGCCGAAGCGATCGCCGACCGTGTCGGTGTCATCAGCCAGGGGCAGCTGCTGGTGGTCGATGACAAGCTGGCTTTGATGCACAAGCTCGGCAAAAGGCAACTGATCGTCGAGCTGGAGCAGGCCGTGGCCACGCTCCCCGAAGCCCTGACCCGCTGGGCGCTGGAGGTATCGGCCGACGGCACCCGGCTCACCTATACTTATGACCCGCACAACACCCACACCGGCATCAGCGCCTTGCTGCAGGCGATACGAGACACGGGGTTGATGCTAAAAGACCTGCAAACCACACAGAGTTCGCTGGAGGATATTTTCGTCAGCCTGGTGAGAAGGAAATAATGAACACACACGCCGTCAGGGTCATCTACAAATACGAAATGCTGCGCGCCTGGGACACCCTGCTGCAGAGTTTCGCCTCGCCGGTGATTTCCACCTCACTGTATTTCGTGGTGTTCGGCTCGGCCATCGGGTCGCGCATCGAACAGGTCGAAGGCGTATCCTACGGAGCCTTCATCGTGCCCGGACTGATGATGCTGGCACTGCTGACCCAGAGCATCTCCAACGCGTCTTTCGGAATCTTTTTCCCCAAG
>CBDTYI010000188.1:0-5728 GCA_965364565.1 uncultured Gammaproteobacteria bacterium
GTGGTCGGCACTCGCAAACCAGGCGGCCTCGAGTTCCGCTGTCCGCAGGTCGCGAATGTGCAGGCGCTCAGCGTTCGGGGATCCGAGCGGCAGGCCCAGCATCTGGTTGAAATCGCAGTCGTAGACAAAGCCCTGCCAGTCCACGCTGATGAGGGATCGGCACATAACCGTGCCCAGGTTGGCGTCCTGGTGCGCCGACTTGAGCAGTTTCAGGTAGTCGTCGAATTGGCCGTTCGATATCAGGGTGCTGCCGAAGCGCTGGATGGGCATGTTGGCGAGCACATAGAGCCGGTTGAACAGCACGCCTGCTCGTTCGTGCAACTCGCGTTTGTAATCGACTTCGAGTTGCTCCTGTGCCGGTGGCAGTACCGGACCGATGGGGTTGTACATCAGATTCAGCTGCAGATCGCTGTTCGGCTTTCCATAACCGAGCGCATTGAGTTTCCGCAAGGCTTCGATACTCGAGTGGTACACGCCTTCGCCGCGCTGGGCGGTGACGTTCTCCTCCAGGTAGCACGGCAGCGAAGCCACAATTTCCGCGCCCTGCCGGGCCAGGAAGCCGGCCAGATCTTCCATGCCCGGTTCGTTCAGTACGGTGAGGTTGCAGCGGTCGATGACGTGCACGCCCAGATCGCGGGCTGCTTGCACCAGATAGCGGAAGTTGGCGTTCAGTTCCGGCGCCCCGCCGGTGACATCCAGCCGTGTAACGCCGGAGCGCTGCATGAATGCAATGACTGTGTCGACCGTCGCGCGGCTCATCTCCTCCTTGCGGCTCGGTCCGGCGTTGACGTGGCAGTGCAGGCACGCCTGGTTACAGCGGTAGCCCAGATTGACCTGCAGAGTTTCGAGGCGCGCGCGCCGCAGCCGCGGAAAATCGGTGTCGATGAGTAACGGCAGTGTCGCGTGCATCCGGTTCAGACCCCTCCAGGTGTCAGTTTTCCGGGGGTCCCGGACTGTTATCGTCAGAAGCCATATTGTGTCGGTGTCCGCCAGGAAAGGCTCCGTGGCGATATGCCGGAACTCGCCTGTGCTGCGCCAATTGTATCCCAACCCGCGCCCCGATAGGTCTCCCCTGCGTGCGGTGGCGCATAGGACTGTTGACCCTGAGAAAAGGCGATGGTTCTCGGTTGTGTTACCACCCCCGAAAAGGCGTGGCGCAACGAGACTGGAATCTACCCGGACACGGCTGAGCCAGGCAGCCGAACCCGGTTGCTGTAAGGGAGGGTGCGCGTAAGACCTGGCGAGCGCGGCGCGCCCCGAGCGGCGCTCCCACCCGCAAGAAGCACAGCGCTGGAAACGGGGTCCCGGGGCTACTCGCGACCAATTGCTCTGCTGGACGGGAAAACCGTTTCAGCCCATTGTCGAACTCGTGCTGGCCGCGCTATTCCTGGCCCGGATCGTCCGCGCCTTGTCCGGATTGTTTTGCCTTGGCCTTCTGTTTGTCACGCTCGGCATCGGGGCCGCGGTACTGTTCCCGGTCACGATCCCGCTGCAGTGCATTCTCGGATTGATGCGCGGCGCCCTTGCCCTGACTGTGGGACATATCGCTCTGCGTCGAGCGCTGCTGCATGGCCTGGCCCGCACCTCCACCAGGGCCGGCACCGGGACCTTTCCCGGCCAACGCTATACCGCTGGAAAGGACCGTGGCAAGCATTGCGGGAACGATAACTGTTTTTGCTTTCATGAGTGGGCACTCCTGTTGTCAACTATCGAGGTCGTTTTGAGACCGCAGGTGAACCGAAATCTCCAGTGCATGTAGCAGCCACAACACGACTCCATAGTTAACAGGCTAGGGGGCAAATGTTTCTATGGCATTGCCTGGTGCGGTGAATGTGTTACAGGGTGTTTCACGGAGCACTCGGTTTACCGCGGTCGTCGAAAACGACTCCCGCCGCGCGCAGTCAGCTAGGGAAGCAACCGATTGAGCCAGCGCACCAGACGTCGCGTCGCGGGACTGAACAGCTTCGCGCCGTAGAAGGTGTTGACGGTGCGGCGGTGCACTTGCGCCAGTGTGGGATAGGCATGAATGGTCGCAGAGATATCGCCGATCGTGGCGCCGGTCTGCATCGCCAACACCAATTCATGCAGCAGCTCGCCGGCGTGCGGGCCCAGGATGGAGGCGCCCAGGATCTTCTTCTTGTGGGTCACCAGTTTCACGAAACCGTGCGGCTCTACCTCCGCTAACGCCCTGTCGATGTCCTGAAACGGAAAGCGCAGCACCACGGGATCCAAGCCTTTGTCTGCCGCCTGTTTCGCGGTGAGTCCGACGCGCGCCAGCTCGGGATCGCTGTAAGTTACCCAGGGCACTACGCGGTAATCGGTCTTTTTGGGGAAGCGGAACACGGCGTTGCTGATGACGACGCCGGCCTGGTATTCGGCCATGTGGGTAAAGGGATAGGGGCCGCACACATCGCCGCAGGCGAAGATGTGTTTCTTCGAGGTGCGCATGCGGCTGTCGACGCCGATGCCGCGCCGGTCGTATTCGACGCCCGCCGCCTCCAGGTTCAGGCCGTCGAGCGACGGCCTGCGCCCTACAGCGATCAGGATCTGCTCGGCCTCAAGGTGTAGACCGCCGCTGCATTCGATGACACGCGTGTCACCCGTGGTGCGTACACGCTCTGCGCTGGTTTCGGTATGGACACGGATACCCTCGGCGATCAACACCTCCCGCAGGGCATCGGAGAGTTCGGGGTCTTCCTGCGGCAGCAGGTGGGGCAGTCGTTCGACGATGCTGACCTGACTGCCCAGGCGCGCAAACGCCTGCGCCAGTTCGACACCGATCGGACCTCCGCCGAGCACCACCAGGCTCCTTGGCAGCTCGCGCAGGGAAAACACGGTTTCGTTAGTAATAAAGCCGCCCTCTTCCAGACCCTCAATGGGCGGGATAAAGGGTCTGGAGCCGGTGGCAATCACAATGCGCCGGCCGCGCACCACCTCGTCATTGACGCGCACCCGATGGGCATCGACAAATTCGGCGCTGCCGAACAGCACCTCGCAGCCGTAAGCGCGGAAACGCTCCGGGTCGTCGTGCGGCTGAATCCGGTCTATGACCGACTGCACATGGTCATTGACGCGGCCAAGGTCAACCTGCGGTTCAAACGCATCGAGTCCAAATTCGGCGCCGCGCCGCATCAGCGCCGCAACGCGTGCGCTCTGAATCAGCGTCTTGCTGGGAACGCAGCCGGTGTGCAGGCAGTCGCCGCCGAGTTTGTCACTCTTCTCGATCAGCGTGACCTTGAGGCCCAGTTGTGCTGCGACGCTGGCAATAACCAGCCCCCCGGGGCCGCCGCCGATAATGACCAGATGACGTCGTTTCAAAATCTGCCCTTTTTCAATGATGTATACGGTGTGTGCCCCCAGCGTATGACCGGCGGGCTCCCGGTTTCCGATCAGCTGTGACTGACCGGATAGCCATTGCGAATCCAGTCGGTCATGCCACCTTTGGCGATATACACGTCGGTAAAGCCCCGCTTCGCCAGCAACAGTGCGGCCTTGGCCGAGCGCCGGTCGGTACGGCACACAATGAATACCGGGCGCTCCTGGTATTCGCCGATGTCGTTCAGGCGTGCCGACAGTTCCTCCAGAGGGATATTCGCCGCTCCGGCAATGTGGCCCTGTTCGCCGACGAAATCCGCAGCCGTGCGTACGTCCAGCAACAGTGCGTCGTCGCCCGAGTCCAGGCGTTGTTTGAGCTCCGTAATGCTCAACATCGGTCCTTCGCGCAGCCGGCCGATCAGACGCGGCAGAAATGCCACCAGTGCCAGCAGTGCCAGCGCCAGCAGCGCTTTCTGGATCAGTCCCTCGCCGCCGCCGACAGCTTCACGTCCCGCATATCCCAGGTACGTATAGGCGAAAGCCCCGGGCAGCATGCAGACATACGTCGCCAGCAGGTAGTGCGAAAATCGTATCCGGGTGAGTCCCAGAGCATAGTTGAGCAGGTTGAAGGGAAACAGCGGAACCAGCCGTACAAAGGCAACGAAACGCCAGCCCTCCGCCTCGACTCCACGGATGAGTTGCTTGAGGCGCGCGCCGCTTTTGGCAGCAACCCAGTCCGATGCCAGGTAGCGTGCCACCAGGAATGCCAGCGATGCGCCGAGCGTCGCACCGGTCAGATTGTAGAACGTGCCGAGCAGCGGGCCGAACAGGGCTCCACCGGCCAGCGTCAGCACCGATCCGGGCAGAAACAGTACCGCGGCGATGGCATAGATCAGCATAAACAGCAGCGGCGCCCAGGCGCCGGCGTCCTGCACCCAGGCCTGCAGTGCCCCGGCGTCGAAGCGGTCGCGGTACACAATCGCCAGACCAATGGCGCCTGCCAGTAAGACAAACAGCGCCAGACGTGCCATTCGCTGCATTACTCCTCCTGTGATGGCTGTTGCCAGCGCGGGACGCTACTGATCCTGTGATCCGCGGACGGCATCCCAGTTCCGCCGGTTGATGGCATAGCTGGAGATGCGGCCGATAAAGGGCAGTACCAGCATGCCGGGCAACCAGGCCACCTGTCGCGGGGTGTTGTACTTATGAATGCCTATTATCATGGCCTCGTGACCCGCGCGCGGCTGATCGCGGTAGGTGCCGAGCAGGCGATCCCACCAGGGCAGGTTGAAGCCGAAGTTGCTGTTGGCTTCATCGTCCTCTACCGAGTGATGCACACGGTGCATATCGGGGGTGACTACGACCCAGCGCAGCACTCTGTCTAGCGCCGCCGGCATGCACACGTTGCTGTGATTGAACATGGCGGTGGCGTTGAGCAGCACTTCGAAAATCACCACCGCGACCACCGGTGGTCCCAGCACCGCAATGGTGGCGAATTTGATCAGCAGGGACAGGATGATTTCCAGCGGATGGAAACGGGTGCCGGTGGTGACATCGAAGTCCATGTCGGCGTGATGCACCCGGTGCAGACGCCACAGGGCCGGTACCGCGTGCACCATGATGTGCTGCAAATAAATGACGAAATCCAGCGCGATGACCGACACCAGCACGGCAAGCCCGGCCGGGAGCGCGAAGTAGTTGAGCAGGCCCCAGCCCTGTTCGGCGGCAAAAGCGGCCATGCCCACAGCGGCTGCGGGAAACAGCAGCCGCAGCAGAAGACTGTTGAGCAGCACCAGTGCGAGGTTATTGCCCCAGCGCACCAGTTTGGAAACCCGCAGCGCGCGCCGCGGTGCAAGCACCTCCCAGACCGCCATTACCGCAAGCACGCCGAAGAAAAAGCCCAGTCTGACCTGAACCTCGTAGGTGGTAAGGAATGTGTTGGTATCCACGGGGGTCACCTGAAGGGTTCAAGTCGGCTGCGAAGACGGCATGCCGCCGGCTTGCGTTCTATTTTGACGGTTTTGCCGGGCTTCAGTTCGTCGCCCGCTGCGCTCGTCGCTGGGTGTCGCCAGGTGCCACTCAAAAAACTTGCGCAGCCGGCGATATAGGCATAAATTCGGGATATCTATGCACAAAATGCTGAAAAAGCTTCTTTCACTCTGGGTGATCTGGTCCATCGCGCTGTTGCCATTGCAAAGTTTCGGCGCGTTCCCCGCGCCTGCCACCAGTGAGCCATGCATGATGGGTGCGGCCGCGACTGAACGCCAGCACGCCGGCGGGCATCACAGTCATCATGACACAGGTCAGAGCCCCTGTCCCGCCTGCCGGTTGTGTGAGCAGCATGACTGCGATGGCGATGACTGTACGGCCGGCAGCTGTTCGGGTATGCAGCTGCAGCCCGCGATGGTGTCGC
>CBDTYI010000189.1:0-5659 GCA_965364565.1 uncultured Gammaproteobacteria bacterium
ATCCCGTCGCCAGCTCGCCTGCGTTCGCCGAGGAGATCCACTGGCTGGCGGTTGGTAAGCAGGTGTCGGTGCTCGGCACGGGCATCAATCCCGGCTTCGTGCTCGATCTGCTGATTATTGCGCTCAGCGGTGTCTGCTCTGACATCCAGGCCAT
The DNA here is from genome assembly GCA_965364565.1 of uncultured Gammaproteobacteria bacterium. GTDB lineage: Bacteria > Pseudomonadota > Gammaproteobacteria > DSM-19610 > DSM-19610 > Thiogranum. The sequence goes on from CBDTYI010000189.1 coordinate 155, forward strand.
TAGGGCGCAGCGTATCAATGATCTCACGCCTTTCGGGCCTTCGGTGCTCAATACCCAGGGCGTGGGGCTGACTCCGGCGGCATTCCATGACGGTGTTGCGGCCGGAACTGTGGCGGGCCATATCGGCTTTGTTCAGTCCATTCATATGATCGCCAATGCGCTTGGCTGGGAGATCGAGCGTATCGAACAGAACCGCGAGCCGATCATCTCCGAGGTGCGGCGCGTGACGCCCTTTGTCACTGTCGAGCCGGGGCTCAGTGCCGGTTGTCTGCACACCGCCATGGCCTACCGCGCAGGAGAACCGCTTATCACCCTAATCCATCCACAGCAGGTGCAGCCGCAGCTTGCGGGCGTGAAGACCTGTGACAGCGTAGAGATCACCGGTACCCCGAACGTCTCGCTCAGCGGCAGTCCCGAGATCGGCGGCGGCGAGGGCACCATCGGTCTAGCCGTTAACATGATCCCGCGGGTGCTGAACGCAACACCCGGTCTGCATTGCATGGCCGACCTGCCGGTGCCCTCCGCGGTACTCGGCGATGTGCGCAGGTTCCTGCACAGAGAGAACTATCATGGCTAAGCCTGTCGCCCAAGGTACCTGGGTGGAGATCCACCGCGTCGTATTGCCGCCCGGAGAGCGGTCGCCCAGCGTTCCGGCTGATACCGGTCGCGTACCGCTGGAGATGCGGGTCAAGGGGTTTCTCGCTGCGCCCGCCCGGTTAGGCGAAGAGGCTGAGGTCATCACAGCGGCGGGGCGCCGGCTGAGTGGCACACTCAGCGGCATGAACCCGGCCTACAGCCATGGCTTCGGCGCACCGATCCCTGAGCTTTCCACCATTGGTGAGGAGGTCCGCGCGATGCTGCGTGAGCCGGGGCGAATCAAGTGAGCGGCGGTCGTTATGCGCGACTCATGGCCCGGCGCGCCGATATTATGCGTACCTCGGTGGGCATCGATTATGCGCAGTATGTAACCGGCGCGCTGGCCTTCGACTACGAACGCCTGCTGGCAGACACCGGCTATGACTTGGAGGCGGCGCGCACGGTGCAGAGCGCAACCGCGGTGGGAAATACGCCACTGGTCGAACTCGGGAACATCACTGCGCTGGTACGGTGTGTCGCCGGGCCCGGCAAGGGCGCGCGGATCCTGGTCAAGGACGAGGCCGCCAACCCCTCAGGTTCGTTCAAGGATCGCCGTGCCTCACTGTCAGTGCATGCGGCCAAAAAAATGGGTTATAAAGGGGTGGTGGCGGCGACCAGCGGCAACTATGGTGCTGCGGTGGCTTCGCAGGCCGCGAAAGCGGGGCTGCGTTGTATTGTAGTACAGGAGGCCTTCGACAGTCAGGGCATCGCCCAGCCCGAGATCGCTGAGAAGACCCGGGCCTGCGAAGCCTATGGGGCAGAGGTGATCCGGCTCTCGGTGGGGCCGGAGCTGTTTTACGTATTCCTCAGCGTGCTCGAAGAGACATGCTACTTCAATGCCTCACTGTATACGCCGTATTCGATCCTGGGAATCGAGACCCTGGGTGATGAGCTGGCGCGACAGGTGCATGCGCGGGTAGGCCGTTTTCCGGATGTGGTCATCGCCACCCACGCTGGCGGCGGCAACCTGACCGGCACCGCGCGCGGGCTGATCAAGGCCGGGGCCACGGATACGCGGGTGATCGCGGCCAGCGTCGACCTCAGCGGCCTGCATATGGCCTCAGATAAGGATTTCAACCGCAAGTCGTTCACCACCGGTCACACCGGTTTCTCGATACCCTTTACCACTTGGCCGGACCGGGCTGATGTGCCGCGCAACGCGGCCCGTGCGTTGCGTTACATGGATCGATTCGTCACCGTGACCCAGGGCGAGGTGTTTTATATCACCCAGGTGCTGGCAGAACTGGAGGGCATGGAACGCGGCCCTGCGGGTAACACCTCGCTGGCCGCCGCCGTCGCCATCGCCCGCAAACTCGACCAGGACCGCGTTGTCGTGGTGCAGGAAACCGAATACACCGGGGCGGGCAAGCATCCGCTGGCCCAGCTCAATTTCGCCAGACAGATGGGCGTGGAGGTGCGCCGCGGCGACCCGTCGGGCAACCGGCCCGGCCAGTGTATCGTCATCCCCGAGCATCCCGCGCAGCTCTCGGTCCAGGAGGTGGACCTAGAGCATGTCCGGCGTTCCTATCTGCGCAACGCCCTTGGCAGTCTGGCGGAAGGCGCTGTGTTGGAGGATGTGGATATGACGTTTCTGGCCGCGGAGACTCGAACCACCCCGGTATATATACAGGAGGTCATTCATGCGCTGCATGGATAGAGAAGACGACTACGAGGTGCGCCGGGAGCGGCTGCGCGGCATGTCGGACGATGAGCTGCACGCCCATTTCTGGCGGTTGGTGGAACAGATTGTCGCGCCACTGGTGGACGAGGCGCGCACCCATACAACACCATCCATCGAGCGCTCGGTGCTGCTGCGCATGGGCTTCTCAAGCCTTCAGGCCAAGGCACTGGTTGAGGAAATCCGCGAACACGGCTTGCTCGGCCATGGTGCCGGCAGGCTGGTGCTGGAACTCGCCCGCGACAAGGGCATTCCGGTGCGCGAGGCGGGCGCGGCGCTGCTGCAAGGGCGTTATTGGGGAGCGCTCAACAGATGAAGCTCGCGCCCAACAAAAAACTCGACCTGCGCGAGGTCCTAAAGGATCTGGCGCATTACCGACCAAGGCGCAAGGGCTGGACCTGGCGCGACAAGATCAAGGATCATCGGGTCGGTCCCTTTGTGCTCAAGGACACCTCGGCCGATTTGTGGCACTCGGTGCCGTTGCCCGCGGCCCACTGGTTCGGTGATATCGATCCTCAGAGCGATTGCGTGATCACTACAGAGATCGCTTCGGGCCGGTTCGAGGACGATCTGCGCCGCATGCGGATGGCAGCCTGGCACGGTGCCGACCACATCATGGTGATCCGGACCACTGGGCAGTCGCATATCGACGGTCTGATAGAAGGCACGCCCGAGGGTATCGGCGGCATCCCCATCTCACGTAAGCAGCTGCGCGCCACGCGTAAAGCCCTCGACGCCATCGAAGACGAGGTCGGGCGGCCGATCAATTTTCATTCCTATGTCAGCGGCGTGGCGGGGCCGGAGATTGCCGTGCTGTTTGCAGAAGAGGGGATGAACGGTGCGCACCAGGACCCTCAGTACAACTTGTTGTATCGTGACATCAATATGCACCGCTCCTTTGTGGACGCTGCCGAGGCGAAGCGCATCATGGCAGGCGCGGGCCTCCTGCAGCTGGACGGGGCGCACAACGCCAATGCCACGGCCAAGGAGGCGTGGAAGGTTACACCCGAACTGTTTGTGCAGCATGCCATCAACACCGCTTACTCACGTGCGGTCGGCATGCCAGGCGAACAGATTGCGCTTTCCACCGTGCCGCCCACGGCGCCGCCGGCGCCAAAATTGCGCCTGGACCTGCCTTACGCGGTGGCGCTGCGTGAAGTGTTCAAGGGTTACCGTTTCCGCGCGCAGCAGAACACGCGCTACATGGAATCGGACACCATGGAGGTCAGTATCAGCCACGTGCTTGATACCCTGATCTCGCGTCTGACCAGCGCCGACATCCAGAGCACCATCACCCCGGACGAGGGGCGCAACATTCCGTGGCACTACAACAACATCGCCGGCGTGAATGCCGCGCGCCAGACCCTGATGGGACTCGATGGGCTCGACGAACAGGTCGAGCTCAAGAATGACGGGCACTTGCGTGAGCAGGCACGGGAGTTAAAGGAACGCGCGGTGTTGTTTCTCGAGGAGATCCAGGCCGGCGGTGGTTACTACGCTGCGGTGGCCGACGGCCAGTTCGTCGACTCAGGCTATTTCCCACAGCGCAAAGGCGATGGCATCGTGCGCCACCCGCATGGCGGTGATGGTGCCGACACTGTGGTGCCGCGTGCGCCAGACTACGGTGCGCCGGTGTGCAGCCACTTCGGCAACAACATCTACGCGCAAGGGCAAGGCAAGCCGTGCGGCGCCTATGGTGGCTGTACCCTGTGCGACCCGGACAAGATCCAGTACATCGACGAACTCGACAGCGAGGACAACGTGCACCGGCGTCTGCAGGGGCCACTGACGGAACGGGCCGCAGGGCTGCTCCGACCCGAGGTGGAGAAACACGGTGACGGTGTGGTCTGCGTGACACTGTTCGTACCGGAACGGCCGGAGCTGGCAGAAGCGGCCGCATTGGAGATGGCGAGACATATGCGCCTCGAAGACCCGGAGGTGATCAGCCGGCGTGTCATGCACCCGGCGGAAGGTTGCCTTTTCGAGATCAAGGGCGTGCTGGATGTCGCGGTCCGGATCGTCGATCTGCAGTTGCCGGCACATGAGGCACCGCTGGCGGAGCAAGAGATCGAGGCCTGGGTGCGTGCACGCAATATTCACGTGGTGGCCGGTACTGTGGGCGAAGACGAGCACTCCGTGGGCATGCACGAAATCCTTGACATCAAGCACGGTGGGATCGAGAAGTACGGGTTCCACTGCCATGACCTCGGGACTTCGGTCGACCTGGAACGGCTACTCGATATGGCCGAGCAGACCAACTCACGGGCAGTGCTGATCTCGACCATCGTCACCCACGGCGATGTCCACGAAAAGAACATGCGCCAGCTACACGCGCTTGCCCAGGCACGCGGTCTGCGTGAGCAGCTAGTGCTGGTAGCCGGCGGTACCCAGGTTACCGACGAACTGGCCCGCGAGTGTGGGATGGACGCAGGTTTCGGTCGCGGCACCACGGGTCGCGATGTGGCCAGCTTTCTGGTGCGGTTCTTGGGCACGCGGGAAGGGGATTAGTTGTGCACTCCCGCAACCTTGTTCACGCCGGGCATCCGGGAGATAAGCGCCTTTCGCAGGTGACCCAGTGCTCTCTGCCGCGACCTGTAGGGGTTGCGGCAAGAAACGCGTGGTCGGGACAGTGATCGGTCCTTACGTCAGCATCGATCTCGACAAGATCGAGCACAATGCGCGGATCATCGTTGCGCTCTGCGCGGCGCACGGCATCGAGGTGAGTGGGGTGAGCAAGTGCACCTGTGGCCAGCCGGATGTCGCGCAGGCCATGCTGCGTGGTGGTGTGGCATCCATTGCGGATTCGCGCCTGGAAAACATCGCGCGCCTGAAGTCTGCCGGAGTCGGCAGCGCCGGCATGTTGTTGCGCTTGCCGCCGCTGTCCGCAGTCGACGCAGTAGTCGAGATGGTCGAAGTCAGCCTGAACTCAGAGCTCGCTGTCCTTACGGCGCTGTCGGCCGCGGCCGAACGGCGAGGTGTTATCCACGCGGTGATCCTCATGGTGGACCTCGGTGATCTGCGCGAGGGTGTCTGGCCGGATGACCTGATTCCCCTGGTACGCGAGGCCTTCAGGCTGCCGGGGATCCGCATCCGGGGGCTCGGCACTAACCTGGCGTGTTTCGCCGGCGTCGGGCCTTCCGCCGAAAACATGAACCAGCTGGTAGCGCTGGCCACAGCGACTGAGCAGGTGC
>CBDTYI010000190.1:0-5658 GCA_965364565.1 uncultured Gammaproteobacteria bacterium
GTCCTGCCCGATTATTCGGTGCGGGGCATCGCTGCCGCGGTCGGTGCTCCCTTTTTCCGGTTGGCTTCGGAGCACGAGCTCGACACGGCCGATCGTCGCCACGCTGCGGATGCTGCCGTTTTCTTCCAGTATGCGCGGAATCTCACCGGACAGTTCTGCGACCGCCTGGAAGGCGTCGCGACGCATGGCCATCGGCGTGGTGCCGGCGTGGTTTGCTTCGCCGATAAAGCGCGCCTGCCATTTGAACAGGCCGGCAATCGCCTCCACGATGCCGACCGATAATTGCTGGCGATCCAGCACCGGCCCCTGTTCGATGTGCAGTTCGATGAACGCGTGCAGGCTTTCGGGGCGTCGCTGCGCGTGCAGGGCGTCCATGGCGTCGAGGCCGTTTTCCGCCATGGCGTCGATGAGGCGCACTCCGGCCAGATCGCGCGCCGAATGCAGGCTGTCGGGCGTCAGCTGACCGCAAATGGCCTGGGAACCGATCATGTCGCCAAAGCGCCCCTCTTCATCGGTGAAGGCCACCGATTCGAGCGGGAAACGCAGCGCGATGTGCTGCTCTTTCATGCAGCGCAGGCACTCCAGTCCGGTCAGCACGCCGAGCGCACCGTCGAGATGGCCGGCGCCCGGCACCGTGTCCAGATGCGAACCGGTCATGACGCTGGGTCGCTCAGCGTCCCAGTCCAGGCGCGCATGTATATTGGCAGCGCCATCCACGTACAGTTCCAGACCCGCATCCCGGATGCGCTGCTGCAGCCACTGGCGGGCCTGGATGTCCGCGGCGCTGAAGGCCATGCGGTACAGCCCCTGGTTGTCGCGTCTGCCGATGGATGACAGATCGACGATGTCCTGTTTCAGGCGCTGGAAGTCAATATTCAGATGGGGCATAAGCGGTGTCGGCCTGGTTATTGCTGTCTACTGCCGTGCAGGATCATGGCCAGCGTCAGCGCGAACACCAGCGCGCCGGCAGCGAAGAACGCCAGCGCCCGTGACAGGGTGTGGTGTGCCGTGGTCACTTGCACTGTGTTGCTCCATGCTGCGTGGGGCTGTGAGCGTACCCGATAGTAGCGCCGGCCGTCGCGGCGTCCGCTGATGACAGTGGCAAGGTCCGGGCCCCGGTATAGGGGCGCGGCATCACTGAAGTCGGGGAGGGTGCTTTCCTGCAGTTCGAATTCGCCACCGGGCTCGGCGGCTGCAGCGGTCCAGTTCCATTCCAGCCGGTAGAAGCCGGCGCTGGCGGTGTCGGTATCCGAAGAAAGCACGAGCAGGGGAGCGCCCGAACCCGCAACCGCTGTGAGGGAAAGAAAGAAAACAGCGGCGCCAAACGCGCAAATCAGAAATCGGCCAGATTCCCGCGTCATCGAACCGCCACAAACGGATTGTGGCCTGGCATCAAACAATGTTCTGGAACGGTCGGAATCCTGAGCTTCCGGGCTTCGGATCGTGATTCACCCTAACACGTTTGAACTCCGAGCTCAAAAACGCCCCGGGTTGCAGAACCGTTCCGACGGCTGAGCGGTTTCCGGAGCTGGGCGCGCGGTGGCGCGCCGGCGCAGACATGAAGTACACTACCGGCCCTACCGGCAGGGATGCATACGGGAAAGGGAGTATTCACGTGGAGAATTATATTCTGCGTATCTATCGCAGAGAGGAACACCACCCGGATCGTGTCGTTGGCGTTGTCGAGGACGTTGAAAACGGGGAAACGGTGTCCTTCCGCAGCCTCACCCAGCTGATGGCGATTCTCGCCAAACACCACTCTCTGGATATCGAAACAGAAACGCTCGAACGGGTGTAGGCCCGTCCGTTGCCGTATCTCCCATGGGCTCGCCCTCAGGAACTGTGGTTCGGCGGCCCTGTCGGGCGACACGCTGTCGATCCGAGTGCAATCACGAAACCGCGGCTTCGCCCGTTCGCTCTGAGAGTTTCAGACACAGTGCCGGCGGGACAAAGAACGGGTGGCGGTTCCGTAGCGCGCCGAACACTTGAGAGCGTCTGACGTTTCCTTGTCCCTGCTGAACAAACGAGGTACGTTGACAGTTCTGCCATGCGGAGTAAAGCCGGGTGGATGCAAAACGGCCCAGTAACAGAACACGGATAGTGGCATTCGTACTGTTTATGCTGGTCCCGGGGCCTGTCAGCCTGCAGGCCGCGGCGCCTCCCAATGGTGCTGGCACCGCCCAGGCGTCTCGTGCCGGCACGCCGGATCGAGCGCTCGCCCGCAAACAGCTTATTCGTGATCAGGTGCCTCGCTATGCGCCTGACCGTGTCCTGGTCCGGTTCCGGCCAGGAACCGCAGCTGCCGAGGCCGGTAAGGCACATCGTCAGGCTGGTGGCAGAAAACTCAAGGAAATTCCCGGCATCGGTGTTGACGTCGTCAGTGTTCCCGGCGGCACTGTTGAACAGAGAATCGCCAGCTACCGGGCCAACCCGAATGTCGAATTCGCCGAGCCCGATTTCTACCGGGTGCTGATTATTCCCGACGAAGGTAATGATCCGGGGCCACCCGCGGGGGTCATTGCCGGCCAGGAATATTTTACAGAGCAGTGGGGGATGCATAACACCGGGCAGCTGCATACCTCCTTCGATCTATTGGGTAATCCGATACAGGTGTCCGGTGTGCCCGATGCCGATATCGATGCCCCGGAGGGGTGGGACATTTCGTCCGGCGATCCATCGGTCAAGATCGCCATTCTCGACACCGGCATCGACTGCGACAGTGTCGAACACGCGGGCAAGTGTGTCGAGGAACTCAGTTTTGTCGGGGACTACAGCGATTACCTCGATGATCCTGAAGACTATGTGGGGCACGGAACCCACGTGGCCGGTATTGCCGCCGTACACACTGATAACGGTATCGGTGTCGCCGGTGTCGGCTGGAATTCATCGCTGGGCAATCTCAAGACCTGCTTTGCGTACCAAATTGATTTGCTGCCGCCGCTGGGTTTCTATGTGACTGTCGGTGTCTGTCCGGTTTCATCCTCGGCAGCTGCAATCACGCATGCGGCGGACACTGGCTATCACGTGATCAACATGAGTTATGGCAGCGACGAGCTCGATGGCAACGGTGATCCCGTCGGGCCGCCCGTACAGCCGAATACGGAGACGGTTGCCATTGACTATGCCTGGAGCCAGGGCGTGGTGCTGGTCGCCGCCGCGGGCAATGACAGCGACACAAGCCGGGTGTACCCGGCGGCCAATGACAACGTGATTGCCGTGGGTGCAACCAACCATGTTGACAACCTGGCATCCTTCTCCAGCTTTTCCGTGCCGGGCGATCACTGGGTGTCGCTGCTGGCGCCGGGGGAGGATATCCTGTCCACCAATCCTGTCGCGGATTGTGTCTTTCTTGCGGAATATGTGTACTTGGTTCCGTTTGACCCGCTGACCGAGGGCTGCCTGACCTGGCATTCCGGAACCTCTATGGCCAGTCCCCATGTAGCCGGCGCTGCAGCACTGGTCTGGGCACACCTGTTTCCCGGGCAGTCACCGCAATCCTGTACCAGCCCGGGCGGAGTCCCTTGCAACGACGTGGTGCGCAGTCACCTCGAATACGGTGCCGACAGCTCGGGGGCAATAGCGCAGAATTTTCTGTCCTGGAGCGCGTATGGACGACTGAACCTGTCTGGCGCGCTCAGTGTTGTCGATACCGATCTCGATGGCCTGCCGGACAGCGTCGACGCCGATGATGACAACGACGGCCTGGCTGACAGCGTGGAAACGTCACCCGCTATCGGCACCGACCCGCTGGATGCGGACTCCGACGACGACGGACTGAGCGACGCATTCGAAGTCAATTATGCTTCGAGCCCGCCGGATACTTATTCTGCAGGCCTGGATACCGACCCGCTGGATCCGGATACCGACGCCGACGGTTTTCTGGACGGCATGGAACTGACCGCGGGCCACGACCCGCTGCTGGCAAGTGATTCGCCGGTGTGGGGTGATATCGATGACAATGGCGTCCTTAATGCCGCCGACATCATGCGGCTGACGCGCGCCGTGCTGGGGTTGACCACGCTGGCCGACGATGAAAAGGCGCGGGTTGATATTGCGCCGGTGATTGCCGGTACTCCGACGCCGGACAACCGGGTGAACCTCGGTGATCTGGTAGTGGTCGAGGGGATCCTGCTCGGTGTAGCCAGCTATCCCTGACGGTGTTCGCGGTGCGCGTGGCGGTGGAGTGGAAACCTGGTGAGGAAACGATTTCCGCTAGTGCCAGAAACAATTGCTCTCTCACCCTTTATTCTTCCTTCGGCAGAGGCAAAGCCGCGCAAGAGCGATCAGTAACGACTTCGGGCTTCGAACCGCCGTCCAGCGTTAGAGCGCACACCTTATTTCGGTTGAGCAATGACCTGTGGACGCACTATATAGGTTTTCGCTGACGAACGGTGTTCGACTCAAAGAGGAACTTTAGCGTTTAGTGAAATTCAGCCAGCGCAAGTGGCCTTTACCTGGCTTCGCAGAAGTCGGGAAACGCCCCCAACTCGGACCTTGAGCCAGGGCTTATATGAGCGTTAGCTAATAGACAAAGAACGACCCAACCCGGAAGTTCGCAATTACAGACAAAATGTCAGGAACGTACTGGAAGTTGCCGTTCCCGGGTCGGATTCTAGACTGCAACCATCGACCAACCCGGTGCCCCGTAAGTTCCTGTACGCGAAAACTGTGTTCTGACCCCGGTTTTGCTTGTTGCTATTGACGGGAAGTCGTATTTGCGACTAATTGAAAATTGAATTCAGGCTTGCACGCAATTCGGTTTCGTCATCGATGTTGCTGACGACGCGTTGCCGCGTGCCGTCTGGCGCGAAAAATAGTAAGGAGACGTATCGGACTTGTTGTTGCTGGAGAAACGCTTGTCCTTGTGGTGTGTTCATATCAACTACTCGAAATTCAACTCGATCGGAATATTCAGAACGAACTTTATTCAGCGAGTCCATGAGGTTCAGGCTATACATCGATTCATTGTTGTGAGCAAGCACGACGACATGGGAACCCTGACCGATAACGGAGGTGTCGGTGCTAAACCCTTTGGGCAACAACGTGATTGCAACCGCTAAAAAGGCCACAATGGCAACCAGTGTTATGAGGGTGGTACGTGCCGCTGAACCGGTATGTATATGTCTCATGACGTCACCTTGAACTGAAGTGGTCTGCCAAATCCGTACACCGGGTTAAAGCGGTAAAATGCCATAACGAGGCGAGAAATGAAAACAGCAGTGAAAAACACACGGAACTACAAGAGAGAATCCAGGCGGTATGCAGTGGCGCAAAGAATCCCTCCTTGCATCAAAAGGTAGTCGGAGCAGGATTACTGCACTAGGGAAGGATAATCTGTGGCTGGTTAGTGAATTACGATTAACTGGGCGGGAACGACAACTTCTGCGGCTATTAAGACCTACACATAAATTCCGTTAGCGACCGGTGCTGGCCGAAATTGTGAGCACAGATTGCTCCGCGCGAACGGTTGAATTGAAACTGCATAGTCTCCCTTCGCGGGTCGCCCGTGTAGGTCCGAAAGTGGCCGAACTTCCCCGTCCGTATTCGCGCCATGGCGGAACACCGTCCTGGCGGTGAACGGCGAGTTACCACTCAAACCCAGAGCTTTAGCCAAGCCTTATATGCGATTTCTCTAACAGGCGGGAGTCGACCCTAACC
>CBDTYI010000191.1:0-5618 GCA_965364565.1 uncultured Gammaproteobacteria bacterium
CCCCATGAAACCGATGATTCCGGCCGCTACCGCCAGCACCATGGGATTACCGAACAGCTGTTCCATCACCTGGTCGGCCATCTTCTGTTCACTGGACACCCGGGTGACGATGATCGCGGTCGCCGATGACAGCACCAGCGACGGTATCTGTGCGACCAGGCCGTCGCCGATGGTCAGCAGGGTGTAGTTGCGCAGCGCATCACCGACCGCCAGATCGTATTGCAGGGTGCGGATCGCCAGGCCGCCGATAATGTTGATGAACAGAATCAGAATGCCGGCGATGGCATCACCGCGCACAAACTTGCTGGCACCGTCCATAGCCCCGTAGAAGTCGGCTTCGCGGGTAACCTCCTCGCGCCGGGTGCGCGCTTCGTCCTGGGTAATGAGACCGGCATTGAGGTCGGCGTCGATGGCCATCTGCTTGCCGGGCATCGCGTCCAGAGTGAATCGGGCGCTGACTTCAGAGACCCGCCCGGCACCCTTGGTGACGACCACGAAGTTGATAATCACCAGGATAGCGAACACCACCAGGCCGACGGCGTAGTTGCCGCCGACGACGAACTCACCGAATGCCTCGATAACCTTGCCCGCGGAGCCGGTGCCCGTATGTCCGTTGAGCAGCACAACGCGGGTGGAAGCTACATTGAGCGCCAGGCGCAGCAGCGTGGTGACCAGCAGCACGGTCGGGAACACACCGAAATCCAGCGGCCGCAGGGCGTATATGGTCACCATCAGAATCACCAGGGACAGCGTGATATTGAAGGTGAAAAACATGTCCAGCGCCAACGGGGGCAATGGGATGATGACCATTGCCAACATCATCACCAGCAGTACCGGTGCACCCAGCCCCTGGCGGCCGATGTTGCGCAGACTCATGGATGCGGCTTCGCTTGTCATGGTTCAGTTCCCCTGTTGTATCCGGCCGCGGCGCACACCGGGTTCAGCGTTCCTAGCAGACCCTGACGTGGCCGCCGCTAATCGTTCAGTCTTCGTCGCCCTGCGGCGCGCGCGGCGGTCCCTGGACGAAATCGTCCGGTACCGGCAGGTCCTCGGGCGGTGCCGGGACCGGTCCGCCGCGCGCCGTTGCCCTGAGTTGAAACACGTAGGCGAGCACCTGCGCCACCGCCAGATACAGTCCGGCCGGCACCTGCTGCTCGATTTCCGTGCTGTAATAGAGGGCGCGCGCCAGCGGTGGGGCTTCAAAGATAGGCACCCGGTGTGCGACCGCTACGGTACGAATCTGGCTGGCAACCAGCTCGACACCTTTTGCAACCACCACCGGGGCCGCCATCTTGTCCGCGTCATAGCGCAGGGCGATGGCATAGTGGGTTGGATTGGTGATCACCACATCGGCCTTGGGCACTTCCGACATCATGCGCCGCTGGGCGATTTCACGCTGCAGGGTGCGCACCTTGGCCTTGACTTCGGGCTTGCCTTCCGTGTTCTTGTGTTCGTCCCTGACTTCCTGGCGCGTCATTTTCAGATTCTTGGCGTGGTCCCAGAGCTGAAACGGCACGTCGATGGCGGCGATCAGCGCCAGTGACGCGCTCAGGATCACGAAAGACCGCGCGAGGATCTGTCCGGCATGGGCCAGACCCACCGCCGGCTCTTCGCGACCCAGCCCCATCAGCTGGGGCAGGAAATACCACAGCAGCAGCGCACCGATAAGACCGATAAGCAGGAACTTGGCGAGCGCCTTGACCAGTTCCATGACACCGCGCGCGGCAAAAATCCGCTTCAGACCGGTTACCGGGTTCAACTTGTCGAATTTGAACGCGAGTGCCTCGGCGCTGAACGACCAGCCGCCGAGCGCAACAGGCGCGGCGAGCGCCGTTACCACCATCAGCACCAGGAACGGCAACATCAACATGACGCCGAGCGACAGTGCCCGGCCGAACAGCTCAATGGCCGTCCAGGGATCGAATATCTTGGCGCGTTCCACCACCAGTCCCAGGCGCATAACGTCGCCAAGCTGAACGACCATACGCTCACCCATAAAGGTCATGCCGATCGCCGCCATCAGCAGCATCGCCATGGTGGTCAACTCTCTGGAGCGAGGCACCTGACCCTTCTTGCGTGCCTCCTCCTTGCGTTTGGGGGTGGCTTCTTCTGTTTTTTCCTGACCGTCCTGGTTCTCGGCCATGTCACTGACCTCCGGAACCGAACAGACTGACGGCGCTGAATGCGCCATCCATCAGGTGCTGCATTTGCGGCAGCAGATTGGACAGAGCGAAAATGAGAATGACAAATCCCAGCGTCAACGTTACCGGGAACCCGACGCCGAAAATATTGAGTTGCGGAGCCGAGCGACTGACCACGCCAAAGGCAAGATTTACCAGCAGAATCGAAGCTACCGCGGGAATCGCCACCATAATGGCATCGGCGAACATGCGGGTGCCCCAATGGGCGATAGCGTGCAGGTCTTCGCGCGTCAGCGCCTCGACGCCGACCGGCAGGGTCTGAAAACTGTCCACCAGGATGCGGATCAACACCAGGTGACCATTCATGGCAAGAAACAACAGGGTCGCGATAACCACGTAGTACTGGCCGATCACCGGCACATTGACACCGTTTTGCGGATCAACCATTTGCGCAAAGCCCAGCCCCATACCCATGGCGATGGTTTGACCGGCGATGATCAGGGTTGCGAATATCAGTTGCAGACTGAAGCCGATTGCCAGCCCGATGACAAACTGCTGCAGCGTCACCAGCACGCCGGCTGCCGACAATGGATCAATGGCGGGGACCTGCGGCAGCAGTGGAATCACGAGCCAGGTAAGACTCAGCGCAATCACCAGACGCACCCGCACCGGCACCATACGCGCTCCGAAAATCGGTGCGATCGCGAGCATTGCGCCGATACGCACGAAAGGCCAGAACAGGGTACCGATCCAGGTGGTGATGTCGGCGCTGGTAAATAACATGACGGCAACCGGTCCGGGAGCTTACCCGATCAGTTCCGGTATGCCCTCGATCAGGCGGATGGTGAAGCCCAGCAGCGTGTTCAGCAAAGCGGGCCCCGCGATCAGCACCACCAGGGCGACGACCATCAATTTGGGCACGAAAGTCAGCGTCATTTCATTGATCTGGGTGGCCGCCTGAAACATACCGACCAGCAGCCCCACGACCAGCGCCGACAATAGCAGCGGAGCCGCCAGCAGCGCCGTGACCGTCATGGTTTGAACTCCGATATCCAGTACTGTCTCGGGTGTCATAACGGGGTCTCCCTCAAACCGAAAAGCTGGCGGCCAGCGTGCCCATGATCAGCGACCAGCCGTCGATCAGAACAAACAACATGATCTTGAAGGGCAGGGAGATTATCATCGGCGACAACATCATCATGCCCATCGACATAAGCAGCGTCGCAACGACCAGATCGATCACCAGGAACGGTATCAGAATCAGAAACCCGATCTGAAACGCGGTCTTCAGTTCACTGGTAACGAACGCAGGCAGCAACAGCGAGAACGGCACGTCATCGGCGCTCTCGAACTCCTGGCCGCCGGAAATGTTGGCGAACAGCATCAGGTCGTCGTTGCGGGTCTGGCCCAGCATGAAGCCGCGGAACGGTACCGCAGCACGACTCAACGCTTCCTGCGCCGGGATCTGCTCTTCCAGGTAAGGCGCCAGGGCGTCGTCATAGGCCTGGTCGAAGACCGGCATCATGATGAACAGGCTCAGGAACAGGGCAAGACCGATGAGGACCTGGTTGGATGGCGACGACTGGGTCCCGAGCGCCTGGCGCAGAATACCGAGCACGATCAGGATGCGAACGAATGATGTCATCATCATCAGCGCTGCAGGCAGAAGGCTGAGCGCGGTCATGAACAGCAGTACCTGGATGGTCACGCTGTAAGTTTCGCTGCCATCGTCTCCGGTCTCGACCTTGAGTGCCGCGAGGCCCGGGTCTGCGGACGCCAACACCGGAACGCAGGACAGAAGCAGTGTCAACCAGGGTATGCAGCGTGTCACGATGCTTTTTCCTTGTGCAGAAATCGACCCAGCTGGTCGGCGAACGCGGAGCCGTTGTGCAGGGCGCCCGCGGCGACCGGCAAGGGTTGCTCGAGCACATGCAGCGTCTGGACGCGCCCCGGTGCGACGCCTACCAGCAACTGGGTCTCACCGACCCGCAGCAGGACCACCCGCTCCCGCGCGCCCATCGACAGCCCGCCCAGAATGCGCAGACCACCGCCGGCAGCCATCTGGAAACGTCCGGTGCGTTTCACCACCCAGGCGAGGCCCACGATGAGCGCCAGGACCATCAGCATGCCCAGCGTCAACTGCCACAGACTGGTCATGCTGATCGGGTCCGGAGCGCTGCTCAGCGCGCTCCCTGCAGCCGCCTTACCGGCCGGCTCCACCGGACTGCCGGCGGCGGCAGCGACACACGACCAGATGCAGCTGGTAAGGAGCAGGGTCAGTGAACGTAAGGGAAACACCATTATGCAAGGCCTTACTTGAGCTTCTTGACCCGATCCGAGGGGCTGATCACATCGGTCAGGCGGATACCGAATTTTTCGTTCACCACCACGACCTCGCCGTGCGCGACCAGCGTGCCGTTGACCAGTACGTCCATCGGCTCGCCGGCCAACCTGTCCAGCTCGACCACCGAACCCTGATTCAACTGCAACAGATTGCGGATGCTGATACGGGTGCGCCCGATCTCCATTGAAATGGTGACCGGAATGTCGAGGATGACATCCAGGTTGGCCTCATCGGCGGCCGGCCCACCGGAGGTATCCTCCAGGTCATCGAATTCCGCTGCGGGCGCATCACCGTCCGCGCTTTCCGCATCGGCCTGTTCGGCCATGGCTTCCGCCCAGTCGTCGGCGGCATCGGGTTCCTGGACTTCAGTTTCTTTACTCATCGGCGTCTCCCACTGCCAACGTCACTGTTCCGATTGGTCCGGAACGATCTTGGTCACGATCTTTATCGCCCTGCTGCCGTTGTAGACACCGAATTTGCCGCGAAACACGGGTGTGTTCTCGGCTTCCAGAGTCACCAGTTTGGGCAAGTCGATGGGGATCACGTCGCCGGCCTTGAGCCGGTTGAGCTCACGCAAAGTTATGTTCGCTTCGACCAGCGTGGACTGCATGGCAACCTGCGCGTGCTTCATTTCCTCGCGAATCGCCCGTGTCCAGCGTTCGTCCCGGTCACTGCGATCACTCTGCACGCCGGCGTCCAGCAGGTCGCGGATCGGTTCCACCATCGAATAGGGCATGGTCATGTGCAGATCGCCACCGCCGCCGTCCAGCTCGACACGGAAGGTGTTCACGACCACGACCTCGGTAGGACTGACGATGTTCGCGAAATGCGGATTGACCTCCGATCCCTGGTAGTCGAAGCCGAGTTCCAGCACCGGCTTCCAGGCCTGTTTCAGGTCGTTGAACGCCATGTCGAGCACCATGCGTATGACGCGTAACTCGGTGGGTGTAAATTCGCGCCCTTCGATCTTGGTATGAAAGCGCCCGCCGCCGCCGAAGAAATTGTCCACCAGCGCAAACACCAGTTTCGGTTCCAGCACGAACAGCGCTGTACCGCGCAGTGGCTGCACCGGGCGAACCGCTCGAAGCCCAGGAAGAAGCGGAACGGGTTCGCGCGGCGATGCTGGAACTGCC
>CBDTYI010000192.1:0-5587 GCA_965364565.1 uncultured Gammaproteobacteria bacterium
ATACCGGCCCGGACGGCATCCTCGAGAATCTGGACCTGGGCCTTGCCGCAATTAACCACCATTTCAGTACTGCAGCAGTTCCCGACCCAGATAGCGGCGTAAGACAGAAGACATCGGTTCGCGCAAAAAAGCAGAAATCCACCGGCCACGGATTTCAAATCCGATGCCAGCCTGTTAAATTTGTCCCGGCCCCATAATCCAGCATCCCGGTCACAAATACCAACCAAGGAGTGTTCATGGACTTCAATGTCAAAGTCGGCGATCCGGACAAGCTGCGCACCGCCTGCGTTGTGGTGGGCATTTCCGCGCCCCGCCGTCTGTCGCCCGCCGCCGAGCACCTGGACAAGGCCGGCCTTGGCCTGCTGCGCGAACTGCTCAAGCACGACGACATTGATACCGAGTGCGGCAAGACCACGCTCATCCACCACCCCTCTGACCACATTAAGGCGGCCCGCATCCTGGTGGTTGGCTGCGGAAAGGAACAGACGCTGTCACCGCAGGCCTACGTCAAGATTGCCGCTGCCGCGGCTGTTGCGCTGCAGTCCAGCGGTGCCACCGAGGCGGTTTCCTTCCTGGCTGAGCTGGAGGTCGAAGGGCGCGATGCGGGCTGGAAAGCACAACGCATGGTCGAAGCCACACGCGACGCGCTGTACCGATTCGATGAACTGAAGAGCGAGGCCGAGGCGCCCAAACGCCCGTTGCGCAAGCTGACCGTAGCAGTCGCCGTCGACAGTGATCTCGCTGCCGCCCGCAAAGCGGTGCGCGCCGGCATCGCGATCGCCAATGGCGTCGAGCTGGCGCGTACGCTGGGCAACCGGCCCGGCAATCGCTGCACACCCACCGATCTGGCCACCCAGGCGCAGCAGCTGAAACAACAGTACAAATCGCTCAAGGTGCAGGTGCTGGAACGCAAGGACATGGAAAAACTCGGCATGGGCGCGCTGCTCTCGGTTGCCCGCGGCAGCCGCCAGCCGCCCAAGCTGATCGTCATGCAGTACCAGGGCGGCAAGGCGGGCGACAAACCGGTGGTGCTGGTCGGCAAGGGCGTCACCTTCGATTCCGGCGGCATATCCCTGAAGCCGGGCGCGGCCATGGACGAAATGAAATTCGACATGTGCGGCGCCGCAAGCGTGTTCGGGACGGTGTCCGCCGTCGCCGAGCTGGGACTGCCCGTCAACCTGGTGGGCATTGTGCCGGCGACCGAAAACCTGCCCGACGGCGACGCCAGCAAACCCGGTGACGTCGTCACCAGCATGAGTGGACAGACCATCGAGATTCTGAACACCGATGCCGAGGGACGCCTGATCCTCTGCGATGCCCTGACCTACGCGAAGAAATTCAAGCCGGTCGCGGTGGTGGACATCGCCACGCTCACCGGCGCCTGCGTGGTGGCGCTGGGCAAACACGCCAGCGGGCTGCTCAGCAACAACCAGGAGCTGGCCGACGAGCTGCTGGAGGCAGGGCAGACCAGCGGCGACCGGGCCTGGCAGTTGCCCTTGTGGAGCGAGTACGACGAACAGCTCAAGACCAATTTTGCCGACATGGCCAACATCGGTGGCCGTGATGGCGGCACTATTACCGCGGCCTGTTTTCTGGGCCGATTCACCAGCGACTACCGCTGGGCCCATCTGGACATCGCCGGTACCGCCTGGAAGAGCGGTGATGTCAAAGGCGCCACCGGTCGACCGGTGCCATTGTTGATGCAGTTCCTCATGAACCAGTCCACCGCACAACGGGCAGAGCGGCGCAATGACGCAGATTGACTTCTACCTCGTACCGGGCGCGTCGGTCGAAAACCGCCTGCGCTTCGCCTGCCGCCTGACGGATAAGGCCTATCGGCTGGGTAACAGGGTATTCATTCACACCGAATCGGCACAGCAGACACGTCTGCTGGATGACTTGCTGTGGACCTTTCAGCAGAACAGTTTTGTCCCGCACAGCCTGTACCAGGACACGGGCGAGCCCCCGGCCCCGGTGCTGCTGGCGCACGATGCCGAACCCGATGCGGGCAACCAGGTGCTGATCAACCTGGCCGCCGAGGTTCCGCTGTTTTTCAGCCGCTTCGAACGCGTCGCCGAACTGGTCGACGAGGATGACGGCGTGCGCCGCTCCGGGCGCAGCCGTTACACTTTTTATAAGGAAAGGGGCTACCCGTTGAGAACCCACGAGATCAGGGGATGACGGATTCCGCACCGGTCAAGACCGACGCGGACGGGATCCCGCTGCTGGAAAACGCCGTCACCCCGCAGCAGCTGCAGGGCGCGGAAACGGCGCCCGGCGCGGATCTTACCGACCAGGAACAGGTAGAGCGGCTGCTGGACCATGAGACCGTGCAGGTGCTGCTGGGTGATCTCGCGGAAGACCTGCAGAAGCTGGTCGCCTGGAAGGTTGAGGAAGCCCTGAAACAGGAACTGGAAAAACTGGTCCACGAAGCCACCGAACGCAGCATTCCGCGCCTGCGCGAAGACATAGAGACCCACCTCAGCCTGGCACTACCCGCGCTGCTGGCCAGGATTGCCGAGCAGGGCCGGCGTTAGTCCGGAGTTTTCACCCGTCCGGCTGCGCTATAATCGCCGACCCGCAAACCAAGCCCGCTGAGTGCCATGGAAAAGACCTACGATCCCCACAAAATCGAACAGCGCTGGTACCAGACCTGGGAGTCCAACGGCTATTTCAGTCCTTCCGGCCAGGGTGAACCCTACTGCATCATGATCCCGCCGCCGAACGTGACCGGCAGCCTGCACATGGGACACGCCTTCCAGGACACCCTGATGGACGCACTGATCCGCTTCCACCGTATGCGCGGCCGCAACACCCTGTGGCAGGCGGGTTCGGATCACGCCGGCATCGCCACCCAGATGGTGGTGGAACGCCAGCTCGAGGCGGAACAGAAAACCCGTCACGACCTCGGCCGCGATGCCTTCATCGAGCGCGTGTGGCAGTGGAAAGCCAGCTCCGGCGGGACCATCACCCGCCAGTTGCGGCGCATGGGCGCTTCGCTGGACTGGGACAGCGAGCGCTTCACCATGGACGAGGGGCTGTCCGAGGCTGTCGGGGAAGTGTTCATCCGGCTGTACGAGGAAGGCCTTATCTACCGTGGCAAGCGGCTGGTCAACTGGGACCCGGTACTGCACACCGCCATCTCCGATCTGGAAGTGATTTCCGAGGAGGAGAACGGCCATCTGTGGCACATGCGCTATCCGCTCACCAATGGCACCGGTAACCTGGTAGTCGCCACCACGCGCCCGGAAACCATGCTGGGTGACTGCGCGGTTGCGGTTCACCCCGGCGATGACCGCTACAAGCACCTGCTCGGCGAGTTCGTCGAACTGCCGCTCACCGGCCGTTGTATCCCCATTATTGCGGATGAATATGTCGACCCCGAGTTCGGCACCGGCTGTGTAAAGATCACGCCGGCGCACGACTTCAATGACTACCAGGTGTGGCAGCGCCATCGCGACGAGAAGGCCATCGCCGACCAGCCCCACGGCGGCCTGATCAACGTGTTTACGGCGGATGCGGCGATTCTGGAGGACGGCGAAGACGAGCGCGACCTGATCCCGGCCGCCTACCGGGGCCTGGATCGCTACGCAGCACGCAAAAAGATCGTTTTCGACCTGGAGGCGCAGGCACTGCTGGAGAAAATCGAACCGCACAAACTGGTGGTACCGCGCGGCGACCGCTCCGGCTCGGTGGTGGAACCGTTTCTCACCGATCAGTGGTACGTGAAGATCCAGCCGCTCGCCGCGCCCGCGATACGCGCCGTCGAGCAGGGCGATATCCGGTTCGTACCGGATAACTGGAAAAACACCTATTTCGAGTGGATGCGCAACATCCAGGACTGGTGCATCTCACGGCAGATCTGGTGGGGACACCGCATTCCGGCCTGGTACGACGCTCAGGACAACGTGTACGTGGGTCGCTCGGAAGCCGAGGTCCGCGCCCGGCACAGCCTGGCTGAGGACATTGACCTGCACCAGGACGAAGACGTTCTGGACACCTGGTTCAGTTCCGCACTGTGGCCTTTCAGCACCCTGGGCTGGCCGCAGCAGAGCGCGCGCCTGAAAACCTTCTATCCGACCAGCGTACTGGTGACCGGTTTCGACATCATTTTCTTCTGGGTGGCGCGCATGATCATGATGGGCATCAAGTTCATGGATGACGTGCCGTTCCGCGAGGTCTACATTCACGGCCTGGTGCGCGATGCGCACGGCCATAAGATGTCCAAGTCCAAGGGCAACGTGCTCGACCCCATCGATCTCATCGACGGCATCGGCCTGGAGGCGCTGGTCGAGAAACGCACCGGCAGCATGATGCAGCCGCACCTGGCGGAAAAGATTGCCCGCCAGACGCGCAAAGACTACCCGGACGGCATCCCGTCGTTCGGCACCGACGCGCTGCGCTTCACGTTTGCGGCCATGGCCTCGACCGGGCGCGATATCAATTTCGACCTGAACCGCATCGAGGGCTACCGCAATTTCTGCAACAAGCTGTGGAACGCGGCCCGCTACGTGCTGATGAACACCGAGGACCAGGATTGCGGCCAGCACGGCGGCGAGCTGGCGCTCAGCAGCGCCGACCGCTGGATACTCTCGCTGCTGGAACAGACCGGCCGGCAGGTGACCGACCACATCCAGAACTACCGCATGGACCTCGCCGCGCAGGGCATCTACTCGTTCATCTGGGACGAGTACTGCGACTGGTACCTGGAGTTGTCCAAGCCGGTGCTCGGCAACCCACAGGCCGGCGAAGCGGAACTGCGCGGCACCCGCAATACCCTGGTTCGGGTACTGGAAAGCGTGCTGCGCCTGGCGCATCCGGTGATCCCGTTCATCAGCGAGGAAATCTGGCAGCGCGTTGCGCCGCTGGCCGGCGTGCAGGGCGACACCATAATGCACCAGCCCTATCCCGAAGCCGATGCCTCGCTGTCCGATCCGGACGCGCAGACGGAAATGGAATGGGTTAAACAGTTCGTTCTCGGGGTGCGCAAGATCCGCAGCGGCTACAACATCGACCCGCGCAAGCCGCTGCCGGTGCTGCTGCAGAATGGCAGCGACCAGGATCGCCGGCGTCTGGACGCTAACCGGCACTATGTGGCCTCGCTGGGACGCGTGGACACGATAGAGTGGCTGGACCAGGCGGAAGGCCCGGAGTCGGCCACCGCGCTGGTCGGCGAAATGAAGGTGCTGATCCCGATGGCCGGGCTGATCGACAAGCAAGCCGAACAGGCGCGTCTCGGCAAAGAACTGGAGCGCAAGCGCGCAGACCTCGAACGCACCGAGAACAAGCTGGGCAACGCCAGCTTCGTGGAAAAAGCGCCGGCCGCCGTAGTCGACAAGGAAAAAGCCAAGGCCGAAGAACTGCGCGCCGCGTTGCGTCAGCTGGAAGAACAGCTGCAGAAAATCGCGGCCCTGTAGCCGATTCGTTAACGGCAAAGGACGCCAAGTAAGAATCCCGCCTCCGGACAGCGCATTGCACTGGACGTGCAGGTTGGGCTGAGCGAAGCGATGTCCGACAAGGCGCTCCGTGAATCTAGGGAACTTCTGATTAATTCGCTTCTCGTCATCCCGGCGCATGCCGGGATCCA
>CBDTYI010000193.1:0-5552 GCA_965364565.1 uncultured Gammaproteobacteria bacterium
CCGGCACCGCGCAGCAGCGCTGCCAGTACCACCAGAGCCAGCGTTCCAATGACGACGCCGATAAGGAACAGTATCGCGGTCATCTGTTACTCCCTTGGTCCGATCCTGTTCGACCGGGCGTGCACAATGTTCCGACTCCTGCCAGCCTGCGCACGGAACCTCCGCCGCGGTACAGGCACGACCCGCCGGTCTGCGCGCCTGGCTACGCAACAGGAAAAGGCACCACTCGCGCCGGTGTGGATGCTGGTCCAGCCGGCCAGTGGCACTACCTGCCGAGTGCGAACATCGACCCGGTAGCGTGCACGGGCGCCGGCACTATGGACACCCGTGTTTGACCTTTGCGTAAGCCCATTTCAGGTATCGTGCCAATCCTGCCGAGCGGCTGCGCACGGACCGCTAAGCGACCGATTACCCATCAGTTATCGGCCGAGCGGGCCTCGCCGGCCATGGCGCACGGGAAATGACAACCATCCCGGAGTGTCGGGATACGGCGAATCGCAGCGCTTCAATGTGTTCCGTTCGGCGACACGGGCGCAACCCGCCCGATGAAGCGGGCCTGCCCGCACACAGACTGCCTGCGGCGACGCGTCGGGGGGCCGGCGCGTCGAGGCTCGGCATCCTTGCGACGGCTGCAACGCCGGCTCCGGATACAGCCACGACCGGCCACGCTGCAGTAATGAAAGCGCATCCTTCGCACAGGAATGGCTGATACAAACGGCATGCAGAGAATAGGCTGGCTGGCGATTGCACGCCGAACGACGCCACCGAGTGGCCATGAGATCCGCGCCGGACACCGACGCCTGTCCCGAGCGATCTTCACAGTCCCGACCACGCAGTAACGTACACCACCGAAACATAGCGCAGCGCCTTACCGGTGCCGACCAGCAGCAGAAACAGCCATAACCGGACCTTCATGATGCCTGCAATCAGGGTCAGCGCGTCGCCGCCCACCGGCATCCAGGCCAGCAGCAGTGACCAGAAGCCGTAACGCTGGAACCACCGCTGGGCCTTTTCGATCTGCGCAGAATTGAAATAGAACCAGCGTCGGTCCTTGAAATGCAGCAGATAACGACCCAGCAACCAGTTGACAACCGCGCCCAGCGTGTTGCCGAGCGTTGCTACAATCACCAGGGCAACGGGATGGCCGCCCTGTTGCAGCAGCGCAAACAGGATTACCTCGGAATAGAACGGCAGAATGGTGGCGGCGAGGAACGCGGAACCGAACAGCAGCAGGTACGATGCGATCATGCCACACGCCGCAGTAACCAGCGGAACAACGCGAACTGTGACGGCAAATAGATGAGATATTCCGGATGCCACTGCACACCCCGGCAGATTCCCAGCAGCGGCAACAGGTCCAGCGCGCGGTTGGGGCTCGCGCTGTGCTCGAGAGCATGGGCGAAAATGTCAGTCATGGTCGGCCTACTCCTGGACAACGCCTGCTTCGGTTAGGCCTGCGGGTGATGTTCGCTATAGGGGCTCGCCTTGCGCGTCACATCGATCCCGTGAGCCTCCACCAGCCGACCCTCTTTGTCCAGCGTTGCGTGTTGCACGGGCCCTTAACGCGGACGCACGAGCGTCTGCGCCGCGGTGAGCTTTGGCATCGATGATGTGTTGCGCGCCGTCAGACGTTCGATCAGACCCTCGATACCGTGGTCACGAATTTCCTGCGCAAAGCTGGCCCGGTAATTGATAGCCAGGCTGACGCCCTCGATGGTCAGGTCATAGATCTTCCAACCATTCTCGACCTGCCGCAGGCTGTAGTCGACAGCAAGCGGTGCTCGGCCTTCCTCCACGATGCGGGTGCGGACCGTACTTCTACGCCGGTCGGCTGACACCTCTGATGGCAGGTATTCGATCTCCTGGTTGGCGTACTCGGCCAGGGCGGCCGAGTAGGTCTTGATCAGCAGCATGCCGAATTCCCGGGCGAACACGGCACGTTGCTCCTGCGTAGCCTGCCGCCAGTGCTTGCCCAGGGTCAGGCGCGACAAAGCGGCGAGGTCAACATGTGGAGCAATGTGATCCTGAATGAGACGGTTAAGCTTGACCGGATCGTTGCGAATCTCGGGTGCCGCGTCCAACTCGGTAAGCACTCTGTCGGTGGCGGCCCGAATCACATCGACGGGTTGCGGATCTTCAGCCAGCACCAGGAGCGGAACCAGCAACAGGACAAAGGCGTAACGGGAAATCGCTTCAGACATGCCAGCTCCCGCTGACGGTCGTGACGCAAATGTAATACTCATGGCCCATCCTCCCTCGGTTGAATGATCGATAACGGCGCGTTGAGCGCGGGTGTTGGACGGCAGAAATCATGAGTCCGCAGCATCGCTTTGCATGGCCACGATGATCTCCACCTCGTCGCTGATAAGGTGTTGCATAGCGTTCAGACCGAACTCGCTGCGCCGGATAACCGTCCTGGCCTGATAGACGCCCGCGCGGCTATCCGACTCGGCGCTGACCGACTCGAACTCGAACACCACCGGCCGGCTCCGGCCGCGCAGACTCAGGTTGCCGGCGAGCTGCATGGCCCCGTTCTCACCACGACCCAGGCAGGCTCCCGAGAACGTGATATGGGGATAGCGCTCGGTTGCGAAAAAGCGCGGGCCACGCAGAAAATCGTCCCGCCACGCATCGTCGGTAGACACGCTGCTGGCGTCTATCTGCATGCGAACACCGGTTCTGCTGCCCTGCGTATTGCTCATGAACTTGCCGTACAGCCGATTGAAGTGCCCCATTACGTTGAGTATTCCAAGCACTCTGACCTTGAAACGCACTTGAACCTTGCCGGGATCGATCGCCTCAGACGCGGAAGCAACGGAGGGCTCTCCAGCCCTGGCACCCGCCGGAGCGGCCAGCGTAATGACAAACACCAGTACCGAAGTGAGGCTCCAGATCTGTCCTTTCATAGCGCGTCCTCCATGCATGAGTTGACCGGTCAGTTTAGTTCAAGGTTCAAAAAATCAGCCGCGGGTTACCGGGACAGCCAGTTTCAACATGGCGGGTCCGAGCGTTCTGACAATCTCCGGGTCGTTCCAGGTCTTGGCCATCAGGGTCAGCCCCTCGAGATAGGCCACCATGGCACCGGCGGTGGCCCGGCTGTCCAGCTCGGCCAGGTCGCCGGCCGCCATCGCTTCGTCGAGAACCTCCTCGATGGGCGCTTCCAGGTCCCGGAATATGCGCTTCAGACGCTCTCGAATCACCTCGTCCTGGGTACTCATCTCACCGGCGAGGTTGCCGTAGGGGCAACCCATGACCAGGCCGGTCGCGTCCTGCACGGCCTTGTGGTGACGGTACTGACTGTCCAGCAACCGCTCGATCCTCTTCAAAGGCGGAATATCCCGGGCAAACACCTGTGCCAGCATGGTCTCGCGATAGCGTTTCCAGGACACTTCCAGGATGGCCAGCGTGAGATCCCGCTTGGACGGGAAGAAATGGTAGAAACTGCCCTTCTTGACGCCCGCCTCCCGGCAAATTTCCTGCACACCCACATCCTCGTAGCTGCGCGCGTAAAAGAGCTTCTCGGCGGTGTCCAGCAGGCGCTGCCTGGTGTCGTGTACCTGTGTCATGGGTGAAACTATAGTTGACCGGTCGGTCTAGGTCAAGGCCCGGAGCGCTGCCGCCCGCCCCCCAGCCTGCGCAAGCTGCTCAACCCTGTGGTCGGTAAACAGCCTCGTCCTGGCCGGGACGTGCTGCCGGGATGGATACAGCACGGACAGCGTCAGTGGCGAGCGTTCCCGGCCTTCCAGGCGCAAGATCACACGGAGCTTCGGATGCTCCAAAGCAAATCGGGCCGCTACCGGTGCCAGTCGGCGCTGCCCGAACGACATCGGTGCAACAATCCGCAGTTGATGCAAGCGCTCTTTACCTTGCCTGAGTAATTCACTAGGTTATACGGCAACTCAGCCAGAGGAGCACCGACATGTTTGCACTGCGACGCGCGCAAGAGCGCGGCCATGCCAACCACGGATGGCTCAACAGTTACCACACGTTTTCATTCGCCGATTATTACGATCCCCGGCATATGGGTTTTGCCAGCCTGCGGGTGATCAATGACGACACCGTGTCGCCCGGTGGCGGGTTCGGCACCCACGGTCACAGCGATATGGAAATCATCAGCTATGTGCTGCACGGCGCACTGGAGCACAAAGACAGCATGGGTAACGGCTCGGTGATCCGTCCCGGTGATGTGCAGCGCATGAGCGCCGGTACCGGTGTCACGCACAGCGAGTACAACGCATCCGACTCCGAACCAGTGCATTTCCTGCAGATCTGGGTGCTCCCTGAGCAGGACGGCCTGCAACCGGGTTACGAGCAGAAAACCTTCTCCGCTGAAGAAAAGCGGGGGCGCCTGCGTCTGGTCGGCTCGCGCGACGGTCGCGACGGTTCGGTTACGATCCACCAGAACGTCGATCTGTATGCCACACTGCTCCGCGAGGGCGACAGCGTCAGCCACGAACTGGCCGACCGCCGCAAGGGCTGGGTCCAGGTCGCGCAGGGCAGCGCTGTACTCAATGACGAGCAACTCCACCCGGGAGACGGTGTGGCAATCGAAGGCCCGGCAACAATCAGGTTGAGCGGCGCGCCGCAAGCCGAGCTATTGTTGTTCGACATGGGTTGACCCGAGCCAGCGGCGTCGCCCGCGGCATCGCCATACAACCGCGGGCATTGCGCAAAGGATATAAAGAGCCGGCGCTGAATTGAACCAATGAATGAAACGCCACACCATAGTGATGGGGCGTCATGCCCCAGCGGGACCTCAGCACCCCTGATACAATTTCGATCGCTTAACTAACGCCAACTCGCAAACGGAGCGCAGCAATGAATACCATCGATGCCGTATATAAGAGACGTGCTGTAAAACAGTTCGATAACACACACACCCTTACCGAAGCCGAAGAGCGCAAGCTGCTGGAAGCAACGATTCAGGCGCCTACCAGTTTCAATATTCAACACTGGCGCTTCGTAATTCTTCGCGACCCGGAACTGCGCGCCAGGATACGCACGGAGTTCGGCAATGACCAGCCACAAATGACGGACGCTTCGCTGCTCGTTCTTTTTACGGCAGACGTAAAAGCATGGCAGAAGAATCCGCAACGATACTGGGCGAACGCGCCGAAAGAGGTCTCCGACCTGCTGGTCAATTGGATGGGCCCTTTCCATGAAGGGCGTGAATGGCTGCAACGGGACGAAGCACAGCGGTCAATCGGTATCGCCATGCAGACACTGATGCTGGTCGCTCAGGACATGGGTTATCAGTCCTGTCCCATGATTGGATTCGACATCGAAAAGGTCGCGCAGCTGATCAACTTACCGGAGGATCATGTCATGGGACCGATGGTGGCAATCGGAAAAGGACTCAAAGATCCCTGGCCGAAACCGGGACAACTGCCGCTCGAAGAACTGGTGTTTGAAAACTCCTTTTAGCGGCTGCGGACGACGCACGCGATACCAGCATCCGCGATGACTGTACTCCCTGCCGCGGACCGGGCGTTTGTTCTCGCCGGTCCGCGGCGCGCCACATCACTGCTGGGGCTTGAACCCCCAGGCGGCGT
>CBDTYI010000194.1:0-5529 GCA_965364565.1 uncultured Gammaproteobacteria bacterium
AGCGTGGCCGGCATTTTCATCAACCGCAAGAACGTCATCATCCTGTTGATGGCCATCGAGCTGATGCTGCTGGCGGTGAACATGAATTTCGTCGCCTTTTCGCATTTTCTCGGCGATACCTCCGGGCAGGTGTTCGTGTTCTTCATCCTGACGGTGGCGGCGGCCGAGGCGGCGATCGGGCTCGCCATCCTGGTGGTGCTGTTCCGCAACCGGCGCACCATCAATGTCGACGACCTGGGCACCATGAAAGGATAATCCTGTGGAGAATGTCTACCTGACCATCGTCCTGGCGCCCCTGTTCGGTGCCATCGTAGCGGGGCTGTTCGGCAAGGTGATCGGCCGTTCCGGCGCCCACTGGGTGACCATAATCGGTGTAGCGATATCCTTCCTGCTGTCACTGGTGGTGTTCAAGCACATCGTTCTCGACGGCGCCGAGCCCTTCAACGGCGCGGTATACACCTGGATGGTGACCGACGGCATTAACATGGAGATCGGTTTTCTCGTCGACAAGCTCACCACCCTCATGATCATGGTGGTGTCGTTCGTGTCGCTCATGGTGCACATCTACACCATCGGCTACATGGCCGACGATCCGGGCTACCAGCGCTTTTTCAGCTACATCGCGCTGTTTACCTTCTCGATGCTGATGCTGGTGATGGCCAACAACTTCCTGCAGCTCTTCTTCGGCTGGGAAGCGGTGGGTCTGGTGTCCTACCTGCTGATCGGCTTCTGGTTCAAGCGTCCCACGGCAATCTTCGCCAACCTCAAGGCGTTCCTGGTCAACCGGGTCGGCGACTTCGGCTTTCTGCTGGGCATCGCCGCCATCGTCATGGTGTTCGGCTCGCTGGACTACGCCGAAGTATTTGCCATGGCGCCTTCCAAGGCCAATGTCACCATGGAGATCTTCGAGGGCTCCCCCTGGTGGGCGATGTCGGTGATCTGCATCCTGCTGTTCATCGGTGCCATGGGCAAATCCGCCCAGGTGCCGCTGCACGTGTGGCTGCCCGATTCCATGGAAGGCCCAACGCCGATCTCGGCACTGATCCACGCCGCCACCATGGTCACCGCCGGTATCTTCATGGTGGCGCGCATGTCGCCGCTGTTCGAGTTTTCCGACACGGCGCTGTCCTTCGTCATCGTCATCGGCGCCACCACCGCGCTGTTCATGGGATTGGTCGGCATCGTGCAAAACGACATCAAGCGCGTGGTCGCCTACTCGACGCTGTCGCAGCTCGGTTACATGACCGTGGCGCTTGGCGCATCCGCGTATTCGGCGGCGATTTTCCACCTGATGACCCACGCCTTCTTCAAGGCGCTGCTGTTCCTGGCCGCCGGCTCGGTGATCATCGCCATGCACCACGACCAGGACATCCGCAACATGGGCGGGCTGCGCAAGTATATGCCCATTACCTGGATCACTGCGCTGATCGGGTCACTGGCGCTGATCGGCACGCCGTTCTTCTCCGGTTTCTATTCCAAGGACACCATTGCTGGGCGTATTCGTCACCGCGCTGTACAGCTTCCGCATGTATTTCCTGGTATTCCACGGCAAGCCACGCATGGACGAGCATACCCGCTCGCACCTGCACGAGACGCCCTGGGTGGTCACCGTGCCGCTGATCATGCTGGCCATCCCCTCGGTGCTGTCCGGCTACCTGATCGACCCGGTGGTGTTCGGCGACTACTTCGCCGGCGCTATCCACGTGCTGCCGCGCCACGACGTGCTCGGCGAGATTGCCCAGCATTACCACGGCCCGGTTGCCTTCGTGCTGCACGCGCTGCAGGGCCCGGCGGTGTACCTGGCCGCGGCCGGGGTGTTCGTCGCGTGGTTCGTGTACATGCACAAGCCCGAGCTGGCGGACAACGTGGCGCAGCGCTTCAAAGGCATCTACCGGGTGCTGGTCAACAAGTACTATGCGGACGATTTCAATCAGACCGTGTTCGCCGGCGGCGCTCGCGGCACCGGCTGGACACTGTGGAAACTGGGCGACGTGCTGTTGATCGACGGCCTGCTGGTGAACGGCAGCGCCAAACTGGTGGGGTGGATATCCGCAAAGGTCCGCAAGATACAGACCGGCTACCTGTACACCTACGCCTTCGGCATGATCATCGGCCTGCTGCTGCTACTGAGCTGGTTCCTGTGGCTGGCGCCGGGTAGCTGAGTTTCGGGACAAAATCTCTAACCACAAAGGCGCACAAAGGAACACAAAGGGTTAAATGCATGTTTGTCAGTGGCTCTCAATGCTACCTGGAAAGCCATGTTGTGGCTGCGCGATCGATTAACAGCGGGAAAGAAAAAATGATTTTCCTTCGTGTGCCTTCGTGCGCCTTTGTGGTTTTAATTGAATTACCAAGGAACTCTTGATGGGTGATCTACCGTTACTCAGTTTCGTGATCTGGCTGCCGATTGTCGGCGGGCTGATTATTCTGGCCGACAGCGAGCGCGAGGGCAGCAACCCGCGGCCGCTGGCGCTGGCCTTTGCCATGCTCACCTTTCTGACCAGCCTGCTGCTGTACAGCGGCTTCGACAGCAGCACGGCGGCCATGCAGTTCGAGGAGAAGGCCTCCTGGATCAGCGCCTTCAACGTCTACTACCACCTGGGCATCGACGGCATATCGATGCCGCTGATCATTCTGACCACCTTCACCACGGTGCTGGTGGTGCTGGCCGGCTGGGAGGTGATCAAGGAACGTCCGGCGCAGTACATGGCGGCATTCCTGATCATGGAAGGGCTCATGAACGGTGTGTTCGCCGCGCTGGACGCGGTGCTGTTCTACGTGTTCTGGGAAGGCATGCTGATACCGATGTTCCTGATCATCGGCGTGTGGGGCGGGCCGCAGCGCGTGTACGCGACCATCAAGTTCTTCCTGTACACCTTCCTGGGTTCGGTGTTCATGCTGGTGGCACTGATCTACATGTACAGCATGTCCGGCAGCTTCGCGATCCTGGATTTCCACCTGCTCAAGCTGGGGCTCACCGAACAGGTGCTGATCTTCCTGGCTTTCCTGCTGGCCTTTGCGGTCAAGGTGCCCATGTGGCCGGTGCACACCTGGCTGCCGGACGCACACGTCGAGGCGCCCACCGGCGGTTCGGTGATCCTGGCGGCCATCATGCTGAAAATCGGCGGCTACGGTTTCCTGCGTTTCAGCCTGCCCATCACCCCGGATGCCAGCCACGAGCTGGACTGGCTGATCATCCTGATGTCGCTGGTGGCGGTGGTGTACATCGGCTTCGTGGCGCTGGTGCAGCAGGACATGAAGAAACTGATCGCCTATTCGTCCATCGCCCACATGGGCTTCGTCACGCTCGGTATCTTCCTGGTGTTCACGCTCATGGACAACAACCCCAACGACATGCAGGGAGCGGTGCTCGGCATGCAGGGCGGCATGGTGCAGATGATTTCGCACGGCTTCATCTCGGGTGCCTTGTTCCTTTGCGTCGGCGTGCTGTACGACCGCATGCACAGCCGCCAGATCGCCGATTACGGCGGTGTCGTGAACACCATGCCGGTGTTCGCCACCTTCATGGTGCTGTTTGCCATGGCCAACGCCGGCCTGCCGGGCACCTCGGGCTTTGTCGGCGAGTTCCTGGTGGTGCTGGCGTCCTTCAAGGCCGACTTCTGGTTCGCATTCCTGGCCGCGACGACGCTGATTCTCGGCGCCGCCTACAGCCTGTGGCTGGTCAAGCGCGTGGTGTTCGGCGATGTCGGCAACGAGCAGGTGGCGAAGCTCGAGGACGTCAACGGCCGCGAAATCCTGGTGCTGGGCTCGCTCGCCGCCGTGGTGCTGCTGTTCGGTATCTGGCCGGCGCCGCTGGTCGAAGTGATGGACGTGACGTTGCAGAACCTGGTCGCGCACGTCACCGTATCCAAGTTATAAGGAAACCGCATGACGCTCGATTCCCACGAGTTTTTCCTGATTATGCCCGAGATCTTCGTGCTCTCGATGGCGTCCCTGATCCTGGTGCTGGATCTGTTCCTGAGTGACGCGGAGCGCAACATCAGCTACTGGCTGAGCCAGGTCACGCTGCTGTGCGCGGCGGTGCTCACGCTGACCGTCAACACGGACCAGACCGAGCTGTTGTTCTTCGGCACCTTTATCGCCGATCCCATGGGCGCGGTGCTCAAGGTGTCCATCTACGTAATCACCGCGCTGGCGTTCCTGTATTCGCGTCACTACCTGGCGCTGCGCGGCCTGTTCAAGGGCGAGTTCTACGTACTGGGTCTGTTCGGCATGCTGGGCATGATGGTGATGGTGTCCGCCCACAGTCTGCTCACCGTGTACCTGGGGCTGGAATTGCTGTCGCTGTCGCTGTACGCCATGGTGGCCTTCAACCGGGATACCTACAGCTGTTCCGAAGCGGCCATGAAGTATTTCGTGCTGGGCGCGCTGGCCTCCGGCATGCTGCTGTACGGCATGTCCATTCTGTACGGTCTCACCGGCACCCTCGACATCGGGCTGATCGCCAACGCCCTCGATCAGCAGGAGTCCAATGTCGCCCTGGTGTTCTCCGTGACTTTCATCGTCGTCGGGCTGGCGTTCAAGCTGGGCGCGGTACCGTTCCACATGTGGGTGCCGGACGTGTACCAGGGCGCGCCGACGCCGGTCACGCTGTTCATCGGCAGTGCACCCAAGATCGCCGCCTTTGCCATGGTGATGCGGCTGCTGGCCGAATCGCTCGGCGCCCTGCAAGCCGAGTGGCAGGGCATGCTGGTGGCGCTGGCGGTGCTGTCGCTGGCGATCGGCAACGTGGTCGCCATTGCCCAGACCAACCTGAAGCGCATGCTGGCGTATTCGACCATCTCGCACGTCGGTTTCCTGCTGCTGGGTATCCTGGCCGGCACCAGCGAAGGTTACGCGGCCTCGATGTTCTACATCATCACCTATGCGCTGATGGCGGCCGGCGCCTTCGGCATGATCATCCTGCTCAGCCGGGCCGGCTTCGAGGCGGACGAAATCGACGACTTCAAGGGCCTCAACCAGCGCAACTCCTGGTTCGCCTTCATGATGCTGATCCTGATGTTCTCCATGGCCGGCGTGCCGCCGACGGTCGGCTTCTACGCCAAGCTGTCGGTGCTGCGCGCGGTTATCGACGTCGATATGGTCTGGCTGGCCGCGGTGGCGGTGTTCTTCTCGGTGATCGGTGCCTTCTACTATATCCGCCTGATAAAGGTGATGTACTTCGACCCGGCCGAGGACCAGCAGCCGCTGGCGCACCATTTTGACCTGCGTTTCGTGCTGACGGCGAACGGCCTGGCGGTCCTGGCCCTGGGCCTGTTCCCGGGTGCCTTGATGGCGCTCTGCAACCAGGTCATCAGCTGATTCTGCAACGCGCCGGAGGGCGGTCTCTTATACCCTCAGAGCACCTGGCCGCGAAAAACCCGACTCCTCATCAGGCATCCCTTGCGGGTTTGTGAACAACCCATTAAAATGCTCGACTCTGATGCGGGGTGGAGCAGCCTGGTAGCTCGTCGGGCTCATAACCCGAAGGTCGTCAGTTCAAATCTGGCCCCCGCTACCACTATTTAT
>CBDTYI010000195.1:0-5528 GCA_965364565.1 uncultured Gammaproteobacteria bacterium
TCGAACCTAGGACCAAGGGATTAAAAGCTTGATATAGGCAATGGGCGAAGCATGTCTACATTATGTCTACATGCAGCATCCTTAGATTCGAGGTCGAGCGTAACTTATTGATTATTTGGTGCCGGAAAGAGGAATCGAACCTCCGACCTACTGATTACGAATCAGTTGCTCTACCGACTGAGCTATTCCGGCATAGGGGGTTGGCGAGTATAAAGAATGACCGTAGCCGCGACAACTCAGGGACTTGAGCCGTCGCTTCGGCCGCGTACCCTGATCACGACCTCGACGCCGTCTATCCGTGTACCCTCGGGGGCATCCGGTAGCTGCTCGACCGGTATTCTGGTGGCATCGATATCCGAGAGCTCGCCGGTATCGATGTTGTAGAAGTGATGATGAGGCCCGTTGTTGGTGTCGTAGAAGACTCGGCTGGGGTCGACTATGACCTCGCGCAAAATGCCCTTGCGGGCGAACAGGCCGAGCGTGTTGTATACAGTCGCCTTGGAGACGCGGTTGCCCGCCGCATTCACCAGCTCCAGCACCTGGTCCGCGCTGAGGTGCTGATCGCCGATCAGGAGCACACGCGCGATCTGCAGGCGCTGCTGAGTTGGCAGGATATCGTATTCCTGCAACCGCGCAGCCGCCTCCTCTTCGCTCAATATTGGTGACAAGGCCTGATCGATCATGTCCAAAGTATACTTTGTCATTTTAGACAAAGTCCAGATCAGCCATACCAGCTAGTTTTTAGCTATTTTTTCAGGCAGATAAGGTGCAGGATCGAGCGCCGGACGGAGCCCCAGGAGCTGGTCGGAGAGCACTCGGGCCGACGCCGGCCCGAGAACCACGCCGTTGCGGAAGTGGCCGGCGCAGATGTACAGATTGGAAATATTCGGATGCGGCCCGATGACGGGTACCCCGTCCGGGCTGCCGGGCCGCAGACCGGCCCAGTGGTGCTCGATCGGGAGCGCGGCCAGATCGGGAATCAGTTCAACCGCGGCCCGCTGCAACTCGTTCAGACCCTGCTCGGTGGTCTGCTTGTCGAAACCGACGTATTCGAGCGTGCTGCCGACCAGAATGCGACCATCCCGGCGCGGGATCACGTAGTGCCCGCGGTACAGGACGATTCGTGAAACCAGGCCCGGCGGACCGCGCAACAGGATCATCTGGCCGCGCACCGGCTCGATGGGCAGGCTCAGGCCGGTGGGTTCCAACAGCTCGCCCGTCCAGGCGCCGCTGGCCACCACGAAACAGTCGGCTGAAATGTTGCCGTCTCTGGTGCGCACTGCGGTGATCCTGCCGTCTTGCCGCACCCACCCCAGCGCGGCGCAATCGCTGCGAATATCCGCACCGCTGTTTTCCAGCGTCTCCCGTAATGATTCGGCAAAGCGAGGGTTGCGGACCTGGGCGACTTCGGGCAGCCAGGCAGCGGCGGGCGTCTCCAGCCCCAGACGCGGCTCCAGCTCGCGGACTCTCTCTGCGCCCACCAGTTCCACGTTGGCTCCGAAGCGTGCAGCCCAGCGCGTTACCGCCTCGGGGTCATCGATATCGGCGACAAGCAGTCCGGACGGCGTCCACTGCGAGTCGACACCGGAGCTTTCCTCCAGCAGTCGGCATAGATCCGGGTAGTACTGCTGGCTCCAACGGGCCAGCACATTGACCGCATCGGGATAGCGCCAGGGATAAAGCGGCGACAGTATGCCGCCGCCGGCCCACGATGCTTCGCGCGCCGGTTGACTGCGCTCCAGCAACGTGACCTTCCATCCCGAGAGCAGCAGCTCGCGCGCCGTCAGCATGCCGATAATCCCGGCCCCGACAATCACGCACTCGGTCATGCCCCGCCCACCGTGTGCCGCCGGTGCAGGCTAGCGATTCCAGCAACTCGGACCGGCATAGCCGTAGATATAAGCGGGACCATTCGAACTGCTGGCGAAATTGCCACACACATCTGCCCGCTGTCGGGCCAGAGGCTCGGCGACTGCCAGGAAGTCAGTGGCGTCGGCGCGCACCACGCGCAGGCGATAGTAGCCTTGGGCAGATTGCGGCAATGTCCAGCCAAGCTCGTCGAGCTGGTCCGCGTACTGCGCATGGGTGGTGCGCCAGCGTTCCTGGGCGAGCTGTATCTGCGTGAGCGCGGTGATGGCGTCGCCGCGCCGCGATTTGGCGACCAGGCCATGGTAGGAAGGGACGGTGATGGAAGCGAGTATCGCAACAATGGCCAGCGTGATCAGCAACTCGAGCAGTGAAAATCCCGGCGCGCAGGGTCGTGTCAAAATGCAACTCCTTTCGCAGCAGCGACCCTGTCCATAGAGGTCGTCCTTGCACCTTACCTGAAGCGGACTATACTCGGCGCTACAACAGGGAACAAGTTTGCACCTTAGGGGAGCCTGATCATGGAAGATACAGGACGCTCCGGATTCACGCTTGTCGAGTTGCTGGTCACACTGGCAGTGGTCGCGCTGCTGGTCACTGTTGCTGCACCGGCAATGGCAAGATTTCTGGACCAGGCACGCCTGCGCGCGGCGACTCAGACACTGGCTCAGGAGTTGCGGCAGGCGCGCAACCATGCCTTGGATCACCAGAGCCGAATCCACTTCTCCATCGACGTGCGGGCGCGGCGTTGGTGTTACGGCTGGCGCGATGAGTCCGCCTGTCGGTGCGATTCGCCTGCCGGGGCTGCACTGTGCCGGACCGCCAGCGACGGCCGTATGCATATGCAAAGCTCGGCGGATTTTCCCGCCGTGCAGCTCAGCGGCAACCAGCGCTCGACCCATCCCGGCGTAATTTTCTCACCGCTGCGCGGAACCGCCACCGCGAAGACCTTTGTGCTGCGCAATCGCTACGCCGCAGCGCGGGTGATCGTCAGCCCGCTCGGTCGGGTTCGGATATGCTCACCGGGCGGGCGGGTCTATCCATCATGCTGAATCCCCGGATTACGCAGCGCGGAGTGACGCTGGTCGAGCTCATGATCGCCAGCGTCATCGGCCTGGTCGCGCTGGCCGCACTGCTTACTGCGTACAGCGCAACGGCCGTGCACAGCACAAACTACCTGCGCAAGGCGCACCTGCATCAACAGCTGCACAGCTTGCTGCACGCCATGGTGCGGGATATCCGACGCGCCGGGTACTGGAGCTTCGACCCCAGTCTGGGCAGCGCCGCCGAAAACCCCTTCCAGGCCGGCGTCAATCGCTTGCGGGTGCAGGCCTATCCGGGCGAAGCAGCGGGGTCCTGCATTCTGTTCGCCTATGATCTGGATAAGGACGGAATGGTCGGCGTCGGGCGCTGTAGCGGGAACGCCTGCGCCGCCCAGACAGACAGCGACAACGTGGAACAGTTCGGTTTCCGGCTGCACAACGAGCTGGTCCAGACGCGCTACGGAGGCGACACCCTGCGCTGTGATTCCGGCCACTGGCAAGCCGTCACGGACCCCGGTATTGCAGTCACGCGTCTGAGTTTCACCCAACATACGGCCTGCACCAACCTCGACAATCTGAGCGCTGAATGTGAGCCGCACGCAGTCCGCATGTTCGAGCGCCTGGTCGACATCCAGCTCAGCGGGTACCAGCGCCCCCGACCCGATACCACGCTGACACTGTCGGCCTCGGTGCGCATTCGCAACGATCTGGTTCTGGGGGTGGCCGAGTGATGTACCCGCGTTATACACCGCGGCACGCCCAGCGCGGCGCGGCAACACTGCTGGTTGCGCTGATACTGATGATGGCCCTGACCATCGTGACACTCTCGGTGGCGCGCACCCAGCTTGTCGAACAACGCATCGCCAACAATCATCACGCCTATACGCGCTTGTTTCTGCTGGCAGATTCGGGGCTTGCCAAAGGCTCGCAGCTGCTCCAGGAGTCGTTCCATGGCCTGGACTGGCGTTCCGATTCTGACCGGAACACTGAGGTCAAGCGGCTGATGCTGGCTGAGGGCATGTCCGACATCAACACGCAGCTTCAGTTCGAACGCAAAGACCCGTCGGCGGCCTATGTGTTGGTTCAGGCGACTTCCGGGCGCAACGGCGGTTCCGGTCTGCGGGCGCGTGCCAGCCAGTTTGTCCGCCCCCTGTCGGTGCTGTCACCCCTTGGCGAATCCGCGCCGCCGCTGGTGATCAACGGTTGTCTTGAGCCGATACCGGCGACGCTTGACGTCCGTCCGTTGAATGCGGACCTCGACCAGGCAGGCGATTCGGTATGGCTGAACTCCGACCTGCAGTGCCCACCGATGGCGGGCATCGACCTCCACCGAGGCACTGTCACCGAGCGGTCATTCGGTGTGGATCTGTGGTCGTTCATGTTTTCGGTCGACCGGAATACCTTCACCGCCATGGCTGAAGCACAGGCAACGCTCCCCGCCCAGGAACGAACCTACCGGGTCGCCCAGGGCGAGGATCTGGTCGCGGGTCGCTGGGCGCAGAGTACAGGGACCGCCGAGCACCCCGTTGCGCTGTACTTTCCCGCCGAGGCAGGCTGCGCCGGTTTCGCCCCCGGCGTGCAGATCTATGGTGTGGTGTTCATCGATGCGGACTGCAACCAGCCCATCGCGTCTCAGACGTTCGAGCTCCACGGCTCACTCATGATCAATGGAAACCTCAACGCCGCGGGCGCACTGCTGCGACTGAACCACATTCAGGTCGCCGATGCGCGGCAAACCCGGTTGCGCTTTCCGGTTCTGCGCAGCATAACGGTGCCCGGAAGCTGGAGCGATTTCTGATATGACGGTCCGGCAGCATGGATTCAGTCTGATGGAGGCGCTGGTATCGCTGCTGGTGCTGAGCGTGGGGCTATTGGGACTTGGTCAGTTGCAGGCCGCGCTGTGGAATTCGGCCGGCCAGCTCTATGGCCTGTCCGAAGCTTACCTGCTGAGCACAAGTTGCCTGGAGCGTGGTCTGTCAGCCGGCGCAACAGAGCCCGGTGTGCAGGAAAACGGGTCAGCGCGTAGCGCCTCCGCTTACACCGAGTTCGATGCAGTCGTGCAGCTTGAGCAGCAGGGCTGGCTCACAGAAATCGACGTCGCCAGTCACTGGCAGGATACCTCCGGCGCGAATACGGTTCGCTTACGAACCGCGGCTTACCGGCCTCCTATCGGCGATTCACGCTGGCTGCTGGGTCCGGACTGAAAATCGCCGGAACGACCGGGAAATAGCGGCTGCGATATAGCCCGCCGCTGACGGGCTCCCGCAACCGCTTGAAACGCGAATTCCAACGCCTACCAGCAATCGCTGCCCGGCAGCGAGCCGTTTACGTTGCTCTTCTCGCCGGCGCTGCTCAGCGTCAGGTCCCCGCACCGGGTATCTTTGATCTGCGGAGAGCCCGCCACGCGACTCGCCGTCAACAGGTAGCCGGTCGCGTTTCCTGTAGTAACCGCGAGCTCGTAGTAATCACCGTCGCCGCAACTTTGTGCGGTCATGCCCAGCGCAGCAACATCAGAGGCGTAGGTGTTGTTCTGATAAAAAAAGTTCTCCTGGCGTTGTGCGGCGTTCAGAAGACAGTCATAGGCGTCGGCTCGACGCGCTTTCTGCATCTGGTTCTGGT
>CBDTYI010000196.1:0-5522 GCA_965364565.1 uncultured Gammaproteobacteria bacterium
CCGCGCGCCGGCGGGTCACTTTGGCATAAACCGCGGCTATACTCCGCACGCTCGCTGAGAGCTTCGGCTCTCGCACACCGTATACGGTCAACGGAGGTTCACAGACATGGGTCAAAGCCAGCCCGACTCACAGCGGTCGGAATCACGCCTGCGCATTGCGGCGTGGGTGGAAGCGCCGCGTGTCCAGCGCAGCATTGTCGCACTGATCGTCATTAACGCATTCACTCTCGGCCTGGAAACATCGCCGGCTGTGATGGAGCGCATCGGTGCCTGGCTGCTGGCGCTCGACCACTTCATCCTCGGCGTGTTCGTTGTCGAGATCTCGGCCAAGCTCTACGCATACCGGTGGCGCTTTTTTCGCGATCCCTGGAACGTCTTTGACTTCGTCATTGTAACCATTGCGCTGATCCCGGCCAGCGGTCCGCTGGCGGTATTGCGCTCGCTCAGGATTCTGCGCGTGTTGCGCCTGATTTCCATGGTGCCGCGGCTGCGCTTCGTAGTGGAATCGCTACTGCACGCCATTCCGGGCATCGCCTCCATCGCCGTACTGCTGGTGCTGCTCTACTATGTGTTCGCCGTCATGGCAACGGGCTTGTTCGGGGCCGATCACCCGGCATGGTTCGGGACCATCGGCAAGTCCATGTACACGCTGTTTCAGATCATGACACTCGAGAGCTGGTCGATGGGAATCGTGCGCCCGATCATGGAAACACACCCCTACGCCTGGCTGTTCTTCATTCCCTTTATCCTGATCGCGACCTTCACCATGCTGAACCTGTTCATCGCTATCATCGTCAACACCATGCAGACCATGCACAACACCACACACGCCGAGGAACAGGCGGCTATCGAAGCTGTGGTGCAGACCCAGGGCAACAGCCTGGAGGAGCAATTGCTGGCACTGCGCGAAGAGCTGAGAGAGATAAAGCAGCTGATGCGTGGGCGTGGCGACGTCCAGCCTTAGGCGGGGGGGGCGCTGCTCACGGACCCTCGTTCCAGGCTTTGCCGTAGTGGGCAAACAGGCGGATTTCGTAATCCCGGTCGAGCAGGCGCCCGGGGCTGTACTCGGGCGCGCGGCGGATGGCATCGCAATCCAGCTTCACCCGCACCAGGCCAGACACCCAGTCGATCGAGTCCACCCAGGCCGGTGCCAGCAGCACCCGGCTGCCGGTCAGCCACTTGCCGGTATCCACCTCCAGATAACGGACCTGCCAGACCTCGTCATCAACCAGAAAATCGCTGACTTTGCCGATCTCGCCGTCACGGGCGTGGATGGCATAGCCGGTCACCTCGTCGCTGCTGCGCAGTTGCGCTGCCGGCGGGTCGGGCGGCTCGCTATCCGTCTGCGGTTCGACCGCATCCGCCGACGGCATCACGCCGAGTGACGGATGGTTGCGCCAGTAGGGCTCGATTCCGTAGTACTCATGGAAGTCCTCTTCGTACTGGCGCGACAGCGTGTTGCCGGCGCTCAGCTCCGGGCTGTCTTTGATCTGCTGACAGGACAGCGCGACTACCAGGCCACCGGTCTCCGGCTCGACTTCGATAACCGACTTGGGCGCAATCAGCACGTCGCGGCCCATGAACCAGACACCGGTGCTCACCACCAGGTAGCGCACCGTCCAGTCGCGATCGTCAAAAAACACCTGTTTCAGCGCCCCGACGTCGCCGTCCCTCGCTTTCAGCTTGAGCCCCTTCAGCGAGCGCACTTTCCGTATTTCACGCATGTCACTCTCCGTGTCGCTGTCTAGCGTGCAGCCTGTCGGCCACTATAGGCCCCGGGGTTGGCTGTTCGCGCCGGCACACGCCCCCTGGATCCGCCATACAATTCAAGGACAATGCGCTACTGTTTTCAAGCCGCACCGGAGACGACTGCAGCGCTGCGGGTCAGCGCCCGTCGGGGCTGCGATGAAAGCTGGTCCCAGCGGCAGTCAAGCCGGTGCGCTCAGCAGGATGAACTGCCCGGCTTGTCGCAGAAGTCGGCTTCAAAGCGGAGCTCCGTGTACAGCTTGCCCTCGAACCAGGTATCGACATAGAGACCCGCGGCGGTTTCCTGCACGCTGAAGCCGTCCTGGCGTTGCGGTCGGCTGTCGGTAAAGCGCAGATAACCGCGCGGCACCTCGATGTCCATGGACACGTGCATCGGATAGTAACCATCGAGAAAGCGCCGCATGAACGGCCCGCCGCGCAGGCTGAAGCTTCCGTCTTCGTTGAACTCGAGCGTCCGTGTGCGCGCCCGAATGCATATCGAGGCGGCATGCCCGACCTCCGCGAGCTGCACGGTATGCCCCTCGACCCAGGCCTGCTCTATGTTCTCATAGGACAGGATCGACAGGTCGCGGGCGCGCGTCTGGTGATACACAACCTGGGTCCGGGCCACGGCATCGAGGTGACTGTGACACTGAACCATGGTTACCCAGCCGTTATCCAGGCTGTCCGCATCGAGCGTAATCCGGCTGTGATGGTGGTGTACCGGGTCGCGCGGCGGTTCGGCGAGGAACACCAGGTCACCGCCGTTGACCTTGGCGATCTGCGTCTGCAGATCGTCATCCTCATCAAACCATTGGTCTTCCGAAACGTCCGTACTCCACGCCGTTACCGGGAGCAACAAAAGGAGCAGCGTGAAGATGAGGCGCTCGTAACGCATGATTCGATACCTCCGCCGGGACGCGGCTTAGATACTAGTCCAGGCGCACATGCCTGGCTACCCGAATCGGGGCGTCAAGCCGCGCGGGAAAAGCCGCATAGCCGCGAATCAGGTGCAACTGCCGGTGCCGCTATACCCGTCGGCGGGTTTTCGGGCGCTCGGAATCGTCGAGTTTGTAGGCGTCGGCAACGTACGCGGGCCCTTTCATCACCAACACCACGAAGCATCCGATCGCTACGGTCAACACTGCCGTCCAGACTGTCACGGCGGTTGCGATTGCCATGATGTCCACGCTTTTGACGTGTTTCGCTATTTGAGTGGGGTCGCCCTGCGGCGGGAAGAAACGATTGGCCAGACTCATGGCGAGTGGCAACAGGGTGCCGAACAGCAGGGTCGCCGGAAGCTTTTTCAGAATTGCCCACTCGAGACCGGGCGCCTCGCGCACCGAATTCGGCAGTTTCGTCAGCAGTTTCATGTCGCTGGTGTCCGCAATGCATCCGCCGGCAGGGGGAGCGGTGAACCCAAAGCGGCGCGCCCTGCCCTGCTCCGTACGTTAGGCCCCTGTTTGCATTCTGTCAAGGTTTTGTACAATATGGCCACTGGCGCGGTCAGATTCGCAGAGGTGGATACTGCCATGCTCACTGCCGGAGCACAGCCAGCGGCGCGTTGCCGCATCAGTCTTCTCTGCGCCACACCCAGGCGCTGTTTGCTGTGCTTGATCGCATCGCTGCTGACCGCGCTGAGCCCGGCGACCATGCGGTACGCGGGCGCCGCGCCGAGCGGGATACCGCTGGCTCTCACAGGCGCGCGCATTTTCGACGGTACCGGTGCACCGCTGATGAACGGGGTCGTTCTCATCCGTGGTGAGCGGATTGCCGCAATCGGCCCACGCGAACAGATTGCACTGCCCGATGACGCCCGGGTGATCGACCTCAGCGGGCACTGGATCATCCCCGGACTGATCGATGCCCACGTCCACTTCTTTCAGTCGGGCGGCCTGTACACTCGACCGGACATCATCGACCTGCGCCGTTTCTGGCCCTACGCGAGCGAGATCGCCTGGATCAGGGAGCAGCTGCCCGCAACCCTGGCACGCTACCTGGCAAGTGGGGTCACCTCCGTCATCGACATGGCGGGCCCGCAGTGGGTGCTGGAGGTGCGCGACCTGACACAACACACCTCGGCTGCACCCCGCGTTGCGCTCGCCGGACCCGGCCTCGCCCCCGTGTTGCCGCCGGCCCTCAGTGGTGAGCATGCACCCGGGGTTATTGTCCGCACGCCTCAACAGGCGCGCAGTCAGGTTCGCAGACTGGCGGAACGGCATCCCGACTTGATCAAGATCTGGTTCGTGCCGGCCCCGGAGATGGACCTGGAACAGGAGTTTGCCTGGATCAGCGCGGCCATCGACGAGGCTCATGCCATCGGGCTGCGTGTCGCGGCCCATGCCACCGAGCTGGAGGTGGCGCGGCGCATGGCGCAGGTCGGCGTCGATATACTGGTGCACAGTGTTGAAGACCAGCCGATCGACGAGGGCTTTATTACGCTGCTGACACAGAAAGGCATCGTCTACGTGACCACACTGGCTGTATCCGAAGGCTACCGCGAGGTCCTGACTCAGCGACCGCGCCTGAGCGATATCGAGCGTCGGCTCGGTGACCCGGCGGTGATTGCCAGCCTGGACGACCTCTCCGAGCGCTTCCCAGGCTACCGGCCTCCCGCGGTATTGCCCGACACCGGCATCGCATTGCAGAACCTGGCGCGGCTGCACGCCGCTGGCGTCCTGATCGCGGCAGGCAGTGACGCCGGCAATATCGGCACCCTGCACGGCCCGGCACTGCATCGCGAACTCGAACTGATGGCACAGGCGGGACTGTCGCCGAGTGACGTTCTGGTTGCAGCCACCCGCAACGGCGCACTCACCCTGGGTCGCGAGCCTGACCTCGGCACCCTCCAGCCAGGTAAGCTGGCTGACATGGTGATACTGAACGCAGACCCGCTCGAGGACATACGCAATACACGCCGTATCGCGGCCGTCGTCAAAGGCGGCGTGCTGTATCGGCCCGAACGGCTTCTCCACGACTGATCTGCGGCGCTACCAGGGAAGTCGTTCGCCGTCAAAGGCCAGGAACTGTCCTGACTCCCCCGGCTCCAGGCCGTCGAGCACCCCCAACATGTAGTCGACACTCTGCGCGGGCGCAAACAGCTGCTCGCGAGGGACGTTGTGTTGAAAGGGTTTGGACAAGGCGGTATCGGTGGTGCCCGGGTGCAGGGCCGCCACCGAGACATTGGGCAAAGTTCTGCGCCACTCTATGGCAAGGGTCTTGAGGCACATATTGAGTGCCGCTTTCGACGCACGGTAGCTGAACCAGCCGCCCAGCCTGTTGTCCTCGATGCTGCCCACCTTTGCCGACACAGCAGCGAATACGGCCGGCCGGCCGTGCCGGAACCGGGTGTGCAGATGCTTGGCCAGCAACAAGGTCGGCACGGTATTGACCTTCATGCTGTGCAGGAAGAACTCGGGGTCAATGTGGCGGACGGTCTTTTCGGGACCCTGCGTGCCGGTGTGCAGCATACCCGCGGCATTGATCAGCCAGTCGATTTCGTCCATCTGCGCCGCCCAGGCGTGGATCGCGGATTCATCGGTGAGGTCGAGCCGCTGCCAGGTCACCTTCGGATGCTCCACGGCAGGCCGGTTGCGATGATAGGTCGCCGTGACTGTCTCGACGTTCGGGCGCCCGGCAAGTCTGTGGACGAATGCGTTGCCGATACCACCCGAGCCGCCCGTGATCACGACTTTCATCGAGACGATCGCCGCCGGTTCATCTGGAGCGCGGACCCATGCCGGCCGCCCTCAACCCGCGGGTGTTCCGTCGGCACC
>CBDTYI010000197.1:0-5517 GCA_965364565.1 uncultured Gammaproteobacteria bacterium
ATTACGTCAGGTTTTCTCAGCGCCCAGTTGCACCGCTACGGCGCCTGAGCGGGGCGCCGCGCGGCGTTTGACCCGGCCAGCGCTGCGTGTCTTGCG
The DNA here is from genome assembly GCA_965364565.1 of uncultured Gammaproteobacteria bacterium. Taxonomy (GTDB): domain Bacteria; phylum Pseudomonadota; class Gammaproteobacteria; order DSM-19610; family DSM-19610; genus Thiogranum. The sequence goes on from CBDTYI010000197.1 coordinate 97, forward strand.
TCTGCTTTTGGTACGGGTATGATCTCAGGCAGCGTGATAAACAGGGGAACGACCAATGAAGAAAGTTGAGGCCGTCATCAAGCCTTTCAAGCTGGACGATGTGCGCGAAGCGCTGTCGGAGATCGCTTTGGCCGTCAGAAAGGCCACACCGAGCTCTACCGTGGCGCCGAGTATGTGGTGGATTTTCTGCCCAAGGTGAAGCTTGAACTGGTCGTCAAGGACGAGGATGTCGACCGCTGCGTCGATACCATCACCAACGCCGCCCGCACCGGCAAGATCGGTGACGGAAAGATCTTTGTTACGCCGGTGGAACGGGTGGTGCGGATTCGCACCGGGGAAGTTGACGAAGACGCGATCTGACGGATCTCACTCCACCCGGAGCGCGACCGCCGGGCATCGGATCGATGGCTGTGCCGGGGTTCCCTACGGCTCCAGTGTCTCCCCCGCCGGCCGTGTTGCCGCGGCGGGAGTCTGCTGCGCCGGTCTGTTCAGTTCCAGCACCCGTTTGGTGTCATTGGCCAGGTCGTCCATGCCCATTTTCGAGTAGGCGCGTATCAGGACCTGCAGCGCCTCCTGCGCGGCGGGCGTGCGCTGGTAGTTCTCCACCACGTACTTGGCCCGGTTGGCGGCAGCCACATAGGCGCCGCGCTTCATGTAGTAGTTGGCGACATGGATCTCGTACTGCGCAAGCTGGTTGTGCAGGTAGATCAGCCGTTGTACGGCGTCATCGGCATAACGGCTGTCGGGGAATTTCTTCGCCAGCTGGCTGAAATCGTTGAAGGCTTCGCGTAACGCCCGGGTATCGCGCTCCGAGGGTTCGCGTGGTGCCATGCGATCCATTATGCTGGCGCCACGGCTGTAGTTGGTCAGGCCTTTCAGATAGTAGGCGTAATCGAGATGCGGGCTGCCGGGATTGTTGCGAATGAAGCGGTCTGCCGCGGCAATCGCCGAGTCCGGCTCCTCGAACTTGTAGTAGGCGTAGGCGATTTCCAGCTGAGCCTGTTGGGCGTACTTGCCGAACGGGAAACGGGCTTCGAGTTTTTCGAAGGTGTTGATGGCGGTCTCGTAATCGCCCGAGTTCAGCGCCGCCTTGGCGCGACTGTACAGCTCATTGGCGGACAGGTTCGCCAGCTCGTCTTCGCTGGTACCGGCGCAGCCGAGTATGAACAAGGCGATCAATAAAGGTAAAAGGCGTAGACAGCGCATCAGCCTGAACGTCCATTTGCAGTCACAGAAACCAAATTGTAAGTCCGCTAGACCCGTGTTGGCCACCTGAATTCATGTTTGAAACCGTACATCTCAGCGCCCAGATCCCGGTTGCAGCCGCCGGGCGTCGTCTCGACCAGGTGCTCGCCGAGCTGTTCAGCGGTTACTCGCGCAGCCGCCTGCAGCAATGGATAAAGGAGGGCAGCGTGTTGCTGAACGGCCACCCCGCGCTGTCCAGATACCGGGTGGCAGGCGGAGAACAGGTGGAAATAGAGGCGCAACTGCAGCTCGAAACCGGGGTGCAACCGCAGCCGATCCCGCTGGATGTGCGTTTCGAAGATCCGCACCTGCTGGTCCTGAACAAGCCGCCCGGACTGGTCGTGCATCCGGCTGCCGGTAACCCCGCGGGCACCCTGCAGAATGCCTTGCTGTACCACTACCCTCAACTGGCCAGCCTGCCGCGTGCCGGTATCGTCCACCGACTGGACAAGGACACCAGTGGGCTCATGGTGGTGGCGCGCACCCTGAGCGCCCACAAGTCGCTGGTCGAGCAGCTGCAGGCGCGCAGCGTGCATCGTGAGTACCTGGCACTGGTGCATTCGCCGGTGACCGCAGGCGGCAGGGTCGAGGCGCCGATCGGGCGTCACCCGCGCGACCGCCTGCGCATGGCCGTGGTGGCCTCCGGCAAGCCGGCCGTGACACACTACCGCGTGCTGGAGCGCTTCCCGGCCCATACCCTGCTCGAGGTACGTCTGGAGACCGGCCGCACCCACCAGATCCGCGTCCACATGGCCCATATTCGCTATCCTCTGGTCGGTGACCCGCTGTACGCCGGCAGGCAGAAGCTGCCGCGCGGGGCAGCGCCGCGCTTGCGTGAAACCCTGACCGGGTTTCGGCGCCAGGCGCTGCACGCCGCGCGCCTGGAGTTGGCGCACCCGGCGAGCGGCGAACGGCGCACCTGGCAGGCCGAAATACCGGACGATTTCAGGCGCCTGCTCGACGTATTGCGGGAGGAGTCATGATCTATCCTGACTGGCCTGCGCCAGACGCTGTCAAAGCGGTGACGACCACCCGCAAGGGCGGAGTCAGCGGCACGCCTTTCGATGCCCTCAACCTTGCCGATCATGTGGGCGACCGGCCGGAGTCGGTGCAACAGAACCGCGCACGCCTGCGGCAGCGCCTGAGCCTGCCCGCTGAACCCATATGGCTGCAGCAGGTGCACGGCAGCAGCGTCGTGGCTTGCGACAGCGTCGCACCGCGCCCGCCGGCGGACGCCGGGTATACCGACCGGAGGGGAGTCGTTTGTGCCGTATTAACCGCCGATTGTCTGCCAGTGCTGTTCTGTGACCGTCAGGGAACCCGGGTTGCAGCCGCGCACGCCGGCTGGCGTGGCCTGGCGGGTGGTGTGCTGGAAAGTACCGTCGCGGCGCTGGCGCTACCGCCGGGGCAGCTGCTGGCGTGGCTGGGTCCGGCCATCGGCCCGCAGGCCTTCGAAGTCGGTGCGGAGGTGCGCCGCACCTTTGTCGAGCAACAGGCCGAGGCCGTGGAAGCCTTCGCGTTGCAGGCCAACGGACGCTGGCTTGCCGACCTCTACCGGCTGGCGCGACTCCGCCTGCAGGCGCTGGGCCTGAACGCGGTGTATGGCGGCGAGTTGTGTACCTTCGGTGACCGGGAGCGTTTCTACTCGTACCGTCGGGACCAGATCACCGGACGCATGGCGACCCTGATCTGGCTGGACTGACGATCTGACGTCTATTCCGTATACTTGCTGGCTTCCTTTGCGCGGGTGAACTCCTGATGCCCTTACTGAGCTGGATTCTGCTGTTCTGCCTCCTGGGCGGGGTGCTGAGCGTTCTGGCGGCCGCCGTGTTCCTGCTGCTGAACGAGGCACTGAGAAGCCGGCTCCTGCCCCACACGGTCAGCTTCGCTATCGGGGCGTTGCTGGGCGCGGCCCTGCTGGGCCTGTTGCCGCACGCGCTGGAGGGTGTGGACGGGAGCGATTTTCACGCCATTACCGGTGCTGTGCTGCTGGGCTTGTTCGGTTTCTTTCTACTCGAAAAACTGGTGTTGTGGCGGCACTGCCATCACGAGCATTGCGAGGTGCACACGCCGGAGGACGATACTCATTACCATCCCGCGGCCGGGACGCTCATACTGGTCGGTGACGGGCTGCACAATTTTATCGACGGCGTTCTGATCGGCGCGGCGTTTCTCACCGATATCCATCTTGGCGTCGTTACCAGTCTGGCGGTCGCGGCGCACGAGATCCCCCAGGAGGTGGGCGACTTCGCGGTGCTGCTGCACAGCGGTTTCAGCACCGGCCGCGCCTTCCTGTTCAACCTGCTGTCGAGCCTGGCAACGGTGGTCGGCGGCGTGCTGGCCTACTACGGACTCAAGGACCTGCAACCGGCCTTGCCCTATGTGCTGGCGGTAGCCGCGTCGAGCTTTATCTACGTGGCGGTGGCGGACCTGATCCCCGGTCTGCACAAGCGGGTGGAGTTCAGTGCCACGCTCAAGCAGTTGCTGCTGATAGGCGCCGGCGTGGCGCTGATATACGTGACGCATTCGACCCTGCATGCCTGAAAACCCGTAATCCTGCCATACTGGAGTGCCGGTATCGTTACGCTTGCGCGTCACCGCGTGGCCGAAACCGCGCCGAGCACCCGGTGACGCGGTCGGCCCAAGGCGTCTGCGCGGGCCGCCCGCTCGGCGCCTTGCGGTGACGGGGTTGCGGCGTCCCTCGAGGCCTGCTTATAGTGGCGGCGGGATCCGGAGGTGAAACTCATGTCGGACTGGTACATGTTGACACTGATCGGACAGGACCGGCCCGGTATCGTCGCCGCGGTCACAAAAGGGCTGTTCGAATCAGGCTGTAATCTCGGTGAGACGTCGATGCTGCGGCTGGGCAACAACTTCACCATCATGATGATGGTGCAGAGCGCGGCCGGGCCCGCTGAGCTGCGTAAGGTGTTGCAGCCGGTGGTCGACGACCTTGAGCTGATTCTGCATATCGACCTGATTGAGGCGGAACTGCATCGGCGCCCGGTCCCGGATGTGCGGATTCTGGTGCACGGTGCGGACCGTGCCGGCATCGTAGCCCAGGTCACCGGACAGGCGGCGGCGGCCGGCCTGAACATTCTGGACCTGGAATCGGATGTCGGCGGTACCGAGTCGCAGCCTATCTATATCCTGCAGATCGAGGGCCTGGCATCACAGGGCCTCGATGCCATAGAACAGGCATTGGCGCCGTTGCGGGCCCAGGGGGTCAAAGTTGACGTGTTGCCCGTAGACACTCTGATCGGTTAAGCCGTGGCGGTTCTGGATATCCTGACCTACCCGGACGAGCGCCTGCGCCAGGCTTCCGATCCCGTGCGGCGTTTCGATGCCGCACTACAGGCCCGTATCGACGATCTCGAGGAGACCCGCAAGGCGGGGCCCGGCGCAGTCGGTATTGCTGCGCCCCAGGTGGGCTGGTTCGAGCGCGTGGTTATCGTGGACGTATCGGGGCGCAAAAAGACCCGCAGCCACGGGCATCTGATTCTGGTGAATCCCGAAATCACCGAATGGGACGGTTTCGCCATGGGGCGCGAGGGCTGCCTTTCGGTGCCCGACTACACCGGCAACGTGGTGCGCGCCGAGCGCATCAAGCTGCGCGCCCGGGACCGCGACGGCAACGATCTGACGTTCGACATGGACGGCTTCGAGGCTCGTGCCGTCCAGCACGAACTCGATCACCTGGATGGTCTGTTGTTCCTGGACCGCCTGGTCAGTCGCCGCCAGGACCTGTTCCAGCGCAAAGTGTATAAGTAGCGAGAGCGCCGGTTCGGCTTTTCCGGCGTCCCTTGAATTTCCTCACAATCCGACCCATATATTCGTCAGTTGAGTATTTTCCAGGAGAATCCTTGTCATGCGGATGGATAAACTGACCTCCAAGTTTCAGATGGCGCTCGCCGATGCGCAGAGTCTGGCGCTCGGTCGCGATCACAATTACATAGAACCGGTTCATGTGATGGTGGCATTGCTGGATCAGGAGGGAGGCACGGTCCGCCACCTCCTGACTCAGGCCGACGTCAACAGCAATCTGCTGCGCTCCCAGCTCGGCGAGTGGCTGGATCGGCTGCCCACCGTGCAGGGTACCGCCGGCGAGGTGCATATCTCCAACGATCTGAATCGGTTGCTGAATCTGACCGACAAGCTGGCTCAACAGCGCAAGGA
>CBDTYI010000198.1:0-5504 GCA_965364565.1 uncultured Gammaproteobacteria bacterium
AGATTCGTTGAGAGTACCTGCCGCCTGCCCGATCATTTGCGCGACAATAAGGTTCTTTTCAAGAAAATCGTTAAGTCTTTGAGCCCGGATATTCCATTTGCCGACAGGTCTGCAACAGCCAACAAAACGAACATTTTGCAAGCGCCTCAAGTGGTAGAAGTGTTGTTAACGGAATTGGATCAACCGCGTGCCCGGGGTCTGCTGTCAGATGAACTCATCCAGTTTTTAATCCAAAACGTTAAGATTGCAAGCCCTGCCGGTACCATGAGAAGAAAGCGGGTGCCACCTTTTCTAAAGGAATTAGTGCCGCATAGAGTGCGAAAGAGGGTGGTCAAGCCCAACGGAAAACTAAGCCTTGACGTTAACCTCCTCGCGTTCCGGGCCTATATCATTTGCAGAATGCAGAAAATTCTGTCAGAAGATGCGTCCGCAATTGAAACGGAACATCTCAGGCTAACCGGATAGCGGTGCCCGCGCAGAGCAATCTCGCGTATCAATATCCTCCGGTCTCATTAAGCCGATGTCAGCGCGGTAGCGTAAAGATCACCTAGTCTATCGTGCCTACAGCTGACTTCTCGCTTTACATCGCAATTGATTCTGACTTGTTTGTGCCGCGCTGCATCCGCAGCGTCTTTGCTGCCGGTTTCTAGCCAACCCAGGTAAATCCATTCCCGCAACTATGCCGGCTGCGCGAAGCCAAACGAGTTTCTCGAGACTCGTTCCCGGATTCGCAGGGGGTTCTTTTCACAACTGTGAAACCAGTCGCATCGGTTGTGCGACTGTCAACACGCACGCCTTGGCGCGTATCTCCGATGATTTGTTTCAGGCAATGCACCGATCGTCAGTCTCGATCGGAAATGCACTTTTGCAGAGGAACGAATCATGCTTCAGCGTTTTTGTCGGGATGTGGCGACAATTTTGGCAGGCCTTGTTACAGCACTCCAGTTAACCGCCTGCGGTATCGATAGCGGCAACGACCAGAACGGAGAGAGCACTGTAACGCCCTCCGCAACCGCCATCATCACGGGCAGTGTGGGCGACGGCCCGATCGTCGGTGCGACGCTGAGCATTTTCGACCGTGACGGAAACCTGCTTCAGACCGAGGTCAGCGACACCGGCGCCAGCTATTCCGCCCGTATCAAGGCCAAGGGCAACGCTTACCCGCTAACTATTACGACCAGTGATGGCGTGGACCTTGTCACCGGTCGCGCACCGGATTTCCGACTGACGTCAGTGGTGACCCATCCGTCCGTCAAAAGTGTGAACATTAATCCGTTCACGACGCTGATCGTAGAGTCGGCGCGTTCGATGCCGGGAGGGTTGAGTGACCAAAACGTCGCCGCTGCCCGGCAACATGTAATGCAGCAACTGAACTTCGGTCTCGACCCGCGCTCGATTCCGGATCCCATCGGAGCCGCAATCGAGGACGCCAACGTGGCGTCGATGGTCAAAGCCAGCGAAGCGCTCGGCGAGATGATACGGCGTACGGCCGCGTGGTTGCAGTCGGCGGGGCTGGCTGCCGATGCCGATCAGGTCGTCGCGGCAATCAGTGATGACCTCGTAGACGGGGTTGTGGACGGACTGGGTGGAGCGAACGCGGACAGCCGCACCGCAGCACTGGCAAATTTGGTCTCGGCACAGGTGCTGGTTGAAGCACTGAGCAATAACCTGAGGGTCGATGGGGCGGTGGCAACGGCTGCGCTCGATGCCGCGATCAAAGATATACACCCGTCGGTACCCGCCAGCGGGCTCACCGCAGGCGTGCGCGTTAACGCCGAAATGCTCGCACAGGCCCGCACCGCGGTTGCAGCGGCGCGGGCACTGGCTCCGAGTATCCAGCTGAGCACAATTGCGGGTGCGCTGGAAGGGATCGACGCCGACAGCCTGGCGGCCGACGTCGCGGCGGCCTTGCCGGGCGATACCAGCACAGATCTGGATCCGGTGATCATGCTGGCCTCAAGCGTATCCGAGCAGGAACTGGCGGTGGTCAATGAGGTAATCCGACTCGGCGGCGGGCAGAACGACAGCGGGCCCGTGAACAGCGCCCCGCTCATTACAGGTACTCCGTCCGCCAGTGTCGCAGCGGATAACGCCTACCTGTTCCGGCCGTCGGCCAGTGACCCGGACGGTGACACACTGGTGTTCAGCATTCAGAATCTGCCTGCGTGGGCCAGCTTCGACAGCAGCAGCGGGCAGCTGGCGGGAACGCCGGGGAGCGCGGAGGCGGGAACCTACAGCGACATCGTCATCAGCGTCAGCGACGGCAGCCTGAGCAGCAGCCTGCCAGCGTTTGCGATCAGCGTGAACATAAGCGAAGTGAGCAACAGCGCGCCGCAGATCGGCGGCACGCCAGCGGGAAGCGTCGCCGAGGACAGCGCCTATGTGTTTCTACCGAGCGCCAGCGACGCCGATGGTGACAGCTTGACTTTCACTATCAGCAACCGTCCTGCATGGGCCAGTTTCAACCCCGGCACTGGAAGGTTGTCCGGAACGCCGAACAACAACCACGTTGGAACATATGAAAATATCACCATAGCGGTCAGCGACGGCAAGTCGGTTGCAGCGCTGGCACCGTTCAGCATCCGGGTGCAGAATACCAATGACGCACCAACTATCTCAGGCAACCCGGCTGGCAGTGTCGAAGCGGGCAACGTTTACAGCTTCCGGCCGGTGGCGAGTGATCCGGATGGCGACAGCCTGGTGTTCAGCATTCAGAATCGTCCCGGCTGGGCCAGTTTCAATAGCAGCACCGGTCGTCTGACGGGAACGCCGACCGCCAGCGATGTCGGCACTTACAGCGACATCAGGATCAGCGTTTCGGACGGCAGCGTCAGCACTGCGCTGGCAGCCTTCAGCCTGACGGTAAGCAGCAGTGCCCCGCAGACTGGCTCTGTCTCCCTGAGCTGGGTGGCTCCCACAACGCGCAGCGATGGCACCCCGTTGTCCATGTCCGAGATTGCGGGATATACCCTCTACTATGGTTCCTCGGCTGGAAACTACTCGAACTCCATCCAGATCGATGATCCGTTCACAACGTCGGTTACCATGGCCGATCTTCCGGTAGGTACCTATTACTTCGTCATGACGACACGGGATGTGGATGGCCAGGAGAGCGGGTACTCCACCGCGGCGCAACGCCAGGTGCAGTGAGGGGGTCGGCGTGACCGGCGCCTTCGGGCGTCGTGTGTTTCGGCGAACGGCATTTCCAGCCGTTGCCTGGGGTAATTTCGAGGCTGGTCGAGTTTCACGTATAATCCGCGCCTTAAAACCCAGCTTTCAGGCGCACTATCAGCATGAGCGATCAGCAGTCGGATACCCCCATCAGCGATGCCATCAGGTCGATTGACCAGAAGGAATCGATACAGGAGATTCAGCAGGCTCTGGCACAGGCTCGGCAACGCCTCAAGTCGATTCCGGATGACGGTAAACCGGTAGACCGCGCCCGTGCGCTGCTCGATGTTGCCGAACCCCTGCTCGGACTGGGACGGGGCGCGGATGCGTGGCAGCACGCCCGGGAGGCATTTTCCGTGTTCGTGGATTACGAGCAGTGGCAGGATGCAGTGGAAGCGGCCGATATTCTTTACCAATGCGAGCAGCCCGATTCGATCGCTGCGCTGGGTCAGGGTATCTGGCTTGCCGTTACCTATCCGGTACAAGCGCATAGCACCGTGACACTGCTCAACTATGTCATCGACGAAACGCCGGACGATTCCGATGGCGCGGCAGTCGCCGCGATGGCGGCACACTACATCGCAGATCTGCGCGCGCCGGAGGATGAGAAGGCCAGCCTCGGCTTTCTGACTACGCAGATGATTGCGCGGGTTGCCAAGCGTCACCGCGGCATCGAGGACCAGGAAACACTCAATGTCTGGATCGAGATGCTGCAGCTCAATGATGTTCCGGAGTTGCTCAGACGCCTGGGTGCAATTGTAGACGTCCTGGTCGGGGACAAATGGTGGTTCGACCGGGATGTGCTGCGTTCCAGACTGCCTGTCCACTGACCCATGTCTTTGACCGCCAGCCCGGAACCCGGATTTCAATACATCAATCGTCCGGATGATTTACTCCAGTTCTGCGCCGCCATTAAGGGCGCCGCCTGGATTGCGTTCGACACCGAGTTCATCCGCGAGAAGAGCTATTACCCGCGCCTGTGCCTGATTCAGGTGGGTATCCCGGGGCGGCTGGCTTGCATCGATCCGCTCGCTCTCGACGACCTGTCACCGCTGCTGGATCTGCTCTATGATCGCTCGGCGGTGAAAGTGCTGCACGCCTGTTCCCAGGACCTGGAAATCTTCGCGCACCTGCGGGGAGCCGTGCCAGGGCCGATCTTTGACACCCAGCTGGCTGCGCCGTTGCTGGGACTGCCGGAGCAAATGGGCTACGGGGCCTTCGTGCATGAGATGCTGGGTGTGACTCTGGACAAGTCCCAGGCACGCACCGACTGGGCGCGGCGTCCACTGGGTGATGGCCAGCTTCGCTACGCGGCCGACGATGTGCGTTACCTGGTGGAAATCTATCCGCGGGTACAGCAGCGCCTGCGGGACCTCGGCAGGTTGGAATGGCTGAGCTCTGAGTTCGAAGCCTGTGAGCGCACTGAGCGCTACCTGCAGGATCCCGCTACGGCGTGGAGGCGTATCCGCGGTGTCGAGAAGCTGCGTCCCAAGGCGCTCGCCATTCTGCAGCTTCTGGCGCGCTGGCGCGAACAAACGGCGCAGCAGAAGGACCTGCCACGCAACTGGGTGATTCGCGACGAGGTGTTGGTGGACATCGCCCGTCTTGCGCCCCGGCAGCCTGAAGCGCTGGGCAGGATTCGCAACCTGGCGGCAAAGACTATTGATCGCTATGGCCAGACTCTGTTGAATCTGGTTGGTGACGGACTCGAGCGGCAACCGGACCCGTTACCGGCCCGTAGCAGACGCAGCAAGGCGACCGTGGGGGAGGAGGCGCTGGCCGATCTGCTGCAGGCGCAGCTGCGCCTGCTGGCCGACAAGTTCCAGATCAACAGCGCTATGCTCGCCAGTCGCAAAGACCTGCTGGCGCTGGCACAGGGCGAGCAGGACCTCGGGCTGCTGCGTGGCTGGCGCCGCGAGCTGGCGGGCGCCGAACTGCTGGCCATGCGTGACGGGCAGCGCGCGCTGTCGGTCGAGGACGGTCAGATCCGGATTGCCGCGAAGACGGTGGCGTGAATTTCGCAACCCAGGAGTAACTATGTCATCGGATATCAACGATCTCACAGTCCAGTATGAAGAGGACGGCGTGGTCACAGTCAAAGAACTGGACAAAGTCATACTGTCCAAGGGCGCCTGGTCGACGATCATATTTCGTTACCAGGACCTGGACCGGAAGAAGAACGAGTACGGTCCGGACAAATTCACCATTCGGCGCTATCAGAAGCGCGGCGGCCAGTACATGCAGAAATCGAAATTCAATATTTCCAGCCGCGACCAGGCGCGCGGCATCATCGAGGCCCTGGAAAACTGGATGAAGGATTGACCTAAGGAACG
>CBDTYI010000199.1:0-5455 GCA_965364565.1 uncultured Gammaproteobacteria bacterium
GGCGCGCCCGCATCTGCCCTTTGATGGCATTGATTTCGGAAACAAACTCCTGCATCTCGGCATCCGTCACCGAGCCACTGGTATCGAGCACCACAAGCACATCGACCTGGGTACTTTTCAGGGTCGGGAGTATGGCGTCGCCCTCGCGCCGCGACGGGCGCTGGTAGCTGTAATCGTCACGCGCTGCTGCGGTCATGTAGCGTGCCAGCAGCACACGCCAGGGCAACTGCGGCTGGAGCAAATGTTCGACCAGACGCGCCATGGTGGCACCGAGCTTGCCCGCCTGCATGGCCTGCTGTGCAGCACCGGCCAGACGCTGGCGCCACTGCACGGCCAGTTGTTCGCGTTCCGTCTCGGACAATGGATTCGGACCGGCAGACTGCCCGCCAACCTCACTGTCGCGGTCGCCGCTGCCGCCGCTGTTGCTTTGGTCCTCATCGAGTGGCCGCCCCCCCGACGCCCCTCCGGATTTCTGCTCCTCGTTGTAGAAATGCTGGTCGTGGGTTTCATCCTCCATATCGTCCTCGATATAGGGGTAGATCTCCTCGGCCATCATGCCCTCAAAGCCGCTTTTCAAAAGCACGCCCGGGGGTGGCTTGAGCCCGTCTTTAAGCAGAAGCGGATTGATCGCCAGATCACAGGCAATATCCCAGCGGTGCTTGACGCGATGCTGGCGACGCGCAAAGTGGGACAGAGCGCAGTGTAGCGCTTCGTGGGCAAGCACAAACTGCGTCTGCTCCAGCGTCAGTCTCCCGATGTACTCGGGGTTGTAGTAGAGCGCCCGCACGTCGGTGCCTATGGTCTTGCAGCGATCCGGCTTGGTCGCCTGCATGGGCAGGCGCAATACCAGCGCGCCGAGGAAGGGCCGATCCAGTATGAGACGGGTGCGTGCGGCACTGAGCTTGGTTTCGATTTCGTCTGACATCACAAGGCCGGAATCGTCCAGGTCTCGCTACATATCGAACAGCATGACATCCGCCACCGCCTTGGCCCACTTGGCGAACTGCGGCACCTGGAAAAGATCCTGTCCAATGGCGCGATGCATATCCGATATCAGCATGACCCCCATCTCGCGTTGGGGGAACGCACCGGCATAATCGATGATGTGACCGAAAACCGTCTGCGCATCACTGTCATTACGGGCACGTATGGCACGGCCAACCAGCGCCGAGGCCACGGCATACTGGAGGTCGGTTTCCCGTGGTACCGGCACGGATTCCCCGCGGGTGATGGCGTCGATGTCCGGCAGCTTGTCGAGATTATCGACGAAAGCGTGCAACTCGATGCCGGCTGCCGGACCCACGCACGCCTGCAACGCCTCAACCAGAACGCCTGAACTGCCCGCGAATTTCTGCAGCGCACGGTGCGCGAACTCCCAGGAACGCGGCGAAGGAAAGGCAACCGGATTGTGCGCAGGGTCGAACTCGAACAGCAACTCGGGCCGAAAGCGCAGAAAAGCGATCAGGCGTTCGTCGATACCATTGGCATACGCCCAAGCCACCCAGTCATCGAGATTGACATCCAATTCATAGTGCGAGAAGCGGTTTGCGAGCGGCGCCGGCATGCTGTAGGTGACGCCGCGATCACCCTGACGATTGCCGGCTGCGAAAATTGCCCAGCCATTGGGTACCTCGTAAGCCCCCAGTCGGCGATCAAGAATAAGCTGATAGGCAGCCGCCGATACACTGGGCGGCACCGAGGTGATTTCGTCCAGAAATAGAATTCCCTGCCCACCGTGCCGCTCGGTATCCGGCAGCATGGCGGGTACGGCCCATTCGACCTGATCACCGACGCGAAACGGAATACCACGCAGATCAGTGGGTTCCATCTGCGACAACCGGATATCGATCACCGGCACCTCATGACGCTGCGCAATCTGAGCGACGATTTGCGATTTCCCGACACCCGGCGGTCCCCACAGCATTACCGGGGTGTGCTGACCATGCTGCACACTCTGAAATTCGGTCTCGAGGATCGTTAACAACTGGCTTGGACGCATCTTCCCTCCACAACCCGGGCGAACCCTAGCGCTTCCCAAGAAACCAAATCATGGTACGCAAATACGCATCGAAATGCATGGTGTCGTTCGAAAATCACCAGAACACAAAGGGTTAAACACGGCGCCCTGGAGACCAGCCCGGCACCGGGCAGCCAACTCAATAAATTCGCACCGACGCCGTTATGTATCGGTAATTCGACACTGCCAAGCACGCCCGCAAATGTCACCTGATCAAGCGCCAATGACCCGCCTGCTACTGTGCTCCTCGGACACGGGAAAACTCGAACCGCTGCGGCAGCGATTCAATGCGGCGTCGATCGAAGTCGATTGCGCCACAGGGGCTGAACAGGCATGCGAACTGATGTGGCAACAGCACTACGACGGTGTGGCCATCGACCTGCTGCTTGCGGACCGCGACGGAATTTCCTTTGCGCTCGAATTGCGCCAGGAGCACCCCTGGCTCCCGGTTCTGGTGATATCCACCACACAGCGTGACCAGCACCCGGACACCGGACCTGACTGGCTGGTACGTTCCAGCGACTATGCGCGACTGATCTTCGCACTCAAGCAGGCTGGGCAGCGTTCAGCCGGCCGTGCGCCGCGCATACTGCATGTTGAGGACGATGACGCTCTGGCCTCCCTGGTACAAAACACAATCGGCAAGCAGACGTGCCTGTTCCGCGCCCGTTCCGCCCAGGAGGCGCGCATCGCAATGGCTCTGCGCACTTACGACCTGGCGCTGCTTCGCGCCCCTGTCACGCACACTGGTGACGCGTTGACCGCAAGCTCCTCCCGCAAGTCGCCCCTTTGCATCGACACCGGCAGCGGCGCCGACCCGGTACTCACGATTCTGAACAATCTGCGCCGCAGCCCGTTCCTGCATCAGCCGGCTTACTGTTAAGACCGCGACCGTCAACGTAGCGGAGCGACCCGACCGCTGTCGCGATAGCGCAGGTAATCGGCAACGATGGTGGCGTGATCGAAGGCGAGTTGCGGGCAGTTAGCCGGATCGCAAATCATCAGATCCCTGGCATCGTCGCGAGCTTGCGGCTCCCCTGCGGCCGTCGCGACATAGACGGCGCTAACCGTATGACCACGCGCGTCGCGGCCGGGATCGGAGTAGCAGCCCAGCAGGACCACCAGTTGCACCTGCAGCGCTGTCTCCTCTCTGGCCTCCCGCACCGCCGCCCGTTCCAGTCGCTCACCGATATCCACGAAACCACCGGGCAAAGCCCACCCGTAAGGTGGATACTTGCGTTCAATCAGCACGATGGGACGTCCCGGTCGATCGACCATTTCGATGACTGTGTCCACCGTGAGCAATGGTGTACGCGGCGCGCTCATGCATTCACCGTTTCATATCACGTAGCTGACGCCTGGCCTTTTTGTCAGGTCGGTGCTGCGGGTGTGGCGCACTGGCACCCGCCAGTCGGTGTTGCTCGCGCAGCGCTTCGCGTCGACGGACACTCTGTTCGGATTCCTGGTACAAGGTCTGCGCAACCGCGGCCGGCCCCCTGCGTTCCGAGATACCCAGGATATGCACCTGGTACTCGAACCCGCTCTTGTGTATTTCCAGTTCGTCACCGGGTTTGACAGGTCTGGCTGGCTTCACTCGCAGGCCGTTGAGCTGCACCTTGCCACCGCTGACCGCCTGCGCGGCGAGACTGCGCGTCTTGAAAAATCGCGCTGCCCATAACCACTTGTCAATGCGAACCATTTCGGACATCGAGGTTTCCCGCTCAGCGGCAACACCCGCCGCTGAGAATAACCGGCGCCCTATACGGCACCCTGCGCGGCCCGGATGAGTTGCGCCACCGGAACCACACCATTCAGGCGCGTCTCGCCCACGAAAAACGTCGGCGTTGCGCGCACGTGCAGCTCGCTGGCAGCCATCTGATACTGCCGCAGGCGCGCCGCGGCGGCCTCGTCGGTCCAGGCCTGCTCCACCTGCTGCTCAGACATACCCGCCTCACAGCCAAGCCGTTGCAGCACAGCGCGGTCACCGATGTTGTCGCCGCGCTGAAACAATGCTGCGAATAGACTTGCGTGCAGGCGGTAGAACACATCGCGGTCGGTAAACTTGGCAACCTCCGCGAGCTGCAGCGCGGCGTGTGAGTTGGTGGTAAAGTCATGCTCCCGATACACGAGATCTTCCTCTCGCGCGAGCTCCCGCAAAGCGGCCATCATGCGCTGCCAGGTGTCCGAACTGTAGTTGAGCGCCGCTACGGGCTCACCGGCCGGCGAGGTCTCGGGGTGAATCTCGACGAAACACCAGTTCACGCGCAGGTCGTAGTGTTCCCGCAGTCGTTCCAGCCTTGCAGCGCCGACGTAACAGAACGGACAGATATAGTCGCTGAAAACAGTGACCTTTAGCGTTGGTTTTGACTCTCCCACACCGTCCCCGCAGCCCGACCCCGCAGAGCGAAAGCCGGTTCCAGCCAATGGCGGCGCCGGCCCAGCCTGGCAGTCGTTACTCTAGTCCCGGGACAACTCGACCAGTATGCCGTTCAGTCGTTTGACGAAGGCCGTCGGATCTTCGAGTTGCCCACCCTGAGTGAGCATTGCCTGCTCGAACAACAACCGCGACCATGCCGCAAAGCGCTCGCTGTCGTGCTCGTCACGAAGCCGCTTTACCAGCGCGTGCTCGGGGTTGATTTCCAGACTCGGCTTGCTGAGCGGAACATCATGGCCGGCCTGTTTCATCAGCCTCTGCATGTGCATGGCCATCTCGTGCTCACCCTGCACCAGGCAGGACGGCGAATCGGTCAACCGGTGGCTGATTCGCACCTCGCTCACCAGGTCCTCCAGCGCATTGCGCATCTTCTCAAGCAGATCCTTGTTTTCATCCTCTGCCTGCTTGGCCGCCTTCTGCTCCTGCTCATCCTGCAGTTTGCCGAGATCCAGGTCCCCCTTGGCGACAGAAACCAGCTTCCTGCCGTCAAACTCGGTCAGATGCGAAACCAGCCATTCATCGACCCGGTCGTGCAGCAATAGCACTTCAATTCCCTTCTTGCGGAACATCTCGAGGTGCGGACTGTTGCTTGCCGCCGCGAAACTGTCGGCGGTCACGTAATAGATTTTATCCTGCTCCGGCTTCATCCGGGCAATGTAGCCCTGCAGCGAAACGTTCTGCTCGGCGGCCCCGCTATGGGTGGATGCGAAACGCAACAGGCCGGCGATGCGTTCCCGGTTGGCGTAGTCCTCGGCCGGCCCTTCCTTCAACACCTGCCCAAACTGGGTCCAGAACTCGGCGTACTTTTCCGGCTCATCTTTGGCCATGGCCTCAAGCATTCCGAGAATCTTCTTCACCGACGCGGTCTTTATACTGTCGATAAATCTGTTTTGTTGCAGGATCTCTCTCGACACGTTCAGCGGCAGGTCATCCGAATCCACCAGCCCGCGGATAAAACGCAGGTACTGTGGCATCAGGTGTTCGGCGTCGTCCATGATGAACAC
>CBDTYI010000200.1:0-5427 GCA_965364565.1 uncultured Gammaproteobacteria bacterium
CGCAACCAGATCAAGAGCGGCTGCATGCTGCTCGGCAACGATGAAGGCGAAAGAAACTTCCTGCCGTTCAGCATCCAGACACATTTCGATGTCTTCACCAGCACCAATTTCAACCTGATGCGTGACCTGGCTGCATCCGGCTATGTGAAGGAAGCGATCCCGTATATCCGCAACCAGCTGACGCTGATGACCGATGACATCAACAGCGCCGGCATTGGGGGACTGACGGGTGACGACATCGCCGACGCCACGCTGGACCTGCTGGATCCTGCGATTGACGTATCGCAGGTGGACCATATCAACGAAGGGATCCATCGCGGCATCAATGCCATGTATCAGCGCATGGACGAGTGGACCCGTTTGAACGGGACAGCTGCTGAAATTGCATTACTGGATGCGCGATTGGCAGCTGTTGCCGACCCGCAACCGGGGTCACCGGCGGAGACTCGCACCATCGCGGAAGGCATCACCACCAACTTCAACCTCGCGACCAACCCGGCCTGCCATTATTCGGGGCACGCATCAATCCCGGATGGCACCTTGCGCCTGTGCGAGTTCGCGGTCCTGAACAAGGACAACACCCACGAGACCCGGGTGCACCACGTGGAAACGCCCGAACGTATCCTGGCCGGTGACTCCGATGTCGGACCGGTGTGGGTATCCGAGCTCAAGTTCGCGCAGGACGCGGGTGATGCCGTCAGCGGCTCTACCATGCCGGACGAGGTTAACGTGCCGGTCGTCTATTCAGTAGCCTTCCTGGCAACCCAGAGCAACAAGCACCGCAAGCTGGCCGAAGAGTTTGTCGAGTTTCTGCTCGGCGACGCCGCGCAGATCTATGTTGACGGAGGCTTCCTGCCGCTGGTGGGCGACGAGCTGGCCGAGCGTTATTCGCTCGCCAAGGATGGCAGTCTGGTGATCGAAACCTTCACGCCCTGATTCGCGTCAGGACAGAGTCGGAAAACCCGCTCCCCTGGAGCGGGTTTTCTTTTGCGCTGGCCGAAAGCACGGCGGCAGGCACACCGGTCACTGACGGCCACCCTCGCCACTGTCGGGCCCCGGCAACGGCGGTAGCGGAGGTTGCTTGCGGCTGAACAATGCCGCCAGCCGTGAGAACACGGCTTTCACCCCCCGCCACAGACGCGGCAGCAGCCAGGCCATCATCAGCACGAACAGCACCAGCAGCGCAAGAAACACATAAGGATGGTTGAGCGCCGCCCATACACCTCCGATCACGGCGAGGTCCTCACCGATCGAGGCGGTCCAGTTGGAAACCGGCTCCGGCGAAGTATTGATCATGACCCGCGAACCGGCCTTGGTAGCGTGCGTCGCCGCTGCCATGCCGCCACCGAGGATGGCTGCGGCAAGCTCCGCCGCCGGACCGATTTCGCCCACGGCCGCCGCGGCCAGCATGGCGCCGGCCGGAATGCGGACAAAACTATGCAGTGCGTCCCATCCGGTATCGACGCCCGGCACCTTGTCAGCGAAAAACTCCACGGTGTACATGAGACCGGCCGCCGCCATGACCAGAGGGCTGCTCACCACCTGCAGTTGTTCGGGCAGCACGATATTGCCCGTATTGGCGAGCACACCGAGCGTCAGCAGCGCCGCGTAAAGGTTGATGCCGCTGGCCCACGCGAGCCCCATGCTGAGCGCGATCAGGCCGCTGATCTGGTCGAGCGTTTCCATGTCACCCTGCCGTGCTGCTGCGAGAGCCGAGGCGGTTCACTCGTTGTGGCTGTAATAGCCCTGGCGCACGCCGCTCAGCAGGGTTTGAAACGCGTCCCCGCTTACATGAATCAGATCCTCGTGGTCGCCGGCCTCGAAATAGACGTTGGCCAGGCTGACCACGGCCTGGTCGAGGAAGGTTTCGATACCATAGGCTGGGCCCAGCGGTGGTACTGCACCCACCTCGCAATCCGGAAACAGCTTGCCGATTTCTTCCTCCTCGGCCAGGTGCAGCTCCCGGTTCAGCTCCTTGCGCAGGTGTTTCATCTCGACCCAGTTGCTGGCCGGGACCACCACCATGGCGTACCCCGAAGTATCCTTCACAATGACCGCCTTGGCGATGTGATCCTCGCTTATATGCGACGCTTCCGCCGTCTCGTGGCTGGAACCGGTATGCGGATGCGGAACCAGATCGTAATCGATTGAGTGCTGCACCAGCAACCGGTGCACTGTTTCTGCCACTGCCATACTGTGTCTCCTTGTCCGCGCGGTCCGAACAGTGTTGCGCGCCAGACCACATCGAATCAGCCACCGCTCATCCACGCGGGGCATTCGCTGGAAACGCAATCAGAAACAGGTAGCGACGGACCCTTTTGCTACACCCTGAAGACTAGCGCATTTAGCGCCGAACACAATTGCCGCAGATCAAACTGTGCGGCGCCAGCGGGCAGGTGGTCTGTGCGCCTCAGCGCTGGTCATGCTTGCGAATGAAATCGGCGAATTCCCGGTCGCTGCGGATCACGTGAACGATAAACCACGACTTGAGCGCCTTAAACACCGCCGGGTCCATGTGACAGCAGCCCTGCTCGAAGCGGGTGATGAAAGTGGACTTCAGTTCCGCCAGCAGCATCACGTGTTCCCGCTGGTGCGAAGCATAGGCGGGATAACCGTGCTCCAGCATCAACGCCTCTTCTTTCTTGAAATGCTGCTTCGCCTTGGCGTACAACTCGTCGAGCAGCTCGCCGAGGCGCCGCCTGAGTTCTTTCCGGTCCTGTTCGTCATCATCGTCAGTGCACGAGCACTGCCGCACCACCCGGTTCAGACAGTCTGCCAGCAGCTGGTGCTGCTCATCCAGCAGCTGAATCCCCAGACGCCAGTCATCGCGCCAGCTGATGAACTCTTCCATGCATCCCCCTTGTGCTGTGATCAATCAGCACTTACCAAAGTATTAACTTCAATTATATATAATAAGATATTGTTTATATTAATTTTTTATTCTCGTTAGCTGTCTGTCGGATCCTGATCCTGAGCCATCACCAGCACCAGACCCAACACGCTGTTGACCAGATAGACCAGTGAGGCGATACCGTGCAGCCGCGCAAAGGCATCGGCATCGGCCTGTCCCGTGGCGCGCAGGTCCGCCATCATGGGCGCCAGCACAAACTGGCCAAGCATCACCATCAGCAGCATCGCCAGCAACACCAGCATGCGCCAGTTGAGACGCCGCCCCGGGTAACGAACCTGATTGATGACCAGCAGCACGGGGGCGCAGCCCATCCCGATCCAGGCAATGATTTCGAACATCAGGCCGGCCAGCGTGCCCGCCAGGGCGCGGTCTTCCAGCGTCGCGAACAGCGCCGGCGCTACCATGTAGCCGACCGTCCACAGGCCGCCCACCCACAGTGTGAGCAACACGCGTTCGCCGACGTTGGCCGCGGGACGGTTCAAGGACGATCAGATGCGCGGGCCGAATGGGCGGGTAAGCGCGCGGCGCGGCGCACTCACTCGTAGCGGACCTCGACGATTTCGAAACTTTTTTCGCCACCCGGCGCCACCACCGTCGCCAGATCCCCCTCTTCCTTGCCGATCAGGGCGCGCGCGATGGGCGAGCTCACCGAAACCAGTCCGGCCTTGATGTCGGCCTCGTCGACACCGACGATCTGATAGGTTACCTCGGCCCCACTGTCCTCGTCGACCAGGTCCACGGTGGCACCGAACACTACCTTGCCGCCGGCGTCCAGGTGCGCCACATCGATGATATTGGAATGCGACAGCTTGGACTCGATGTCCTTGATGCGTCCCTCGATGAAACCCTGCTGTTCGCGGGCAGCGTGGTACTCGGCGTTCTCCTTCAGGTCGCCGTGGGCACGCGCCTCGGCAATGGCCTGAATCACCTTGGGGCGGTCCACGGACTTGAGGTGTTGCAGTTCCTTGCGCAGCTTATCGGCACCGCGCTTGGTCATGGGATGCTTGTTCATGCCACCTGCTCCTGATGAAGATCCTGCAGTCGTTGCACGGCAGGCGAATCGATGAAGCTGAGCGCCAGACTGGTTGCAAAGGCATGGGCAATGGTGGTGCTGTAGGGAACCTTGTGCTGCAGCGCCGCGCCGCGGATGGTGTAAGAATCCGCAATAGCCTGCTTGCCCTCAGTCGTGTTGACGATCAGGTCGATCTTGTCATTCTTTATCATGTCGACGATATGCGGGCGCCCTTCGGTCACCTTGTTGACCACTTCACAGGGGATGCCGGCGGCGCTGAGGGCTCCCGCGGTGCCGCGCGTCGCGACGATGGTGAAGCCCTGCTTGACCAGTTCGGCGGCCACCTGCACCGCGTCCTCGCGGTCACCCTTGCGCACGCTGACGAACACCCGGCCGGAGCGCGGCAGCCTTTCCCCCGCACCCAGCTGCGCCTTGGCGAAGGCCTCACCGAAACTGCGCCCGACGCCCATCACCTCGCCGGTGGATTTCATTTCCGGCCCCAGCAGCGGATCCACGCCGGGGAACTTCACGAACGGGAACACCGCTTCCTTGACCGAGAAATACGGCGGCACGGTTTCACCGGTTACGCCCTGCTCGACCAGCGATTTGCCCACCATGCAGCGTGCCGCCACCTTGGCCAGCTGCACGCCGGTGGCCTTGGAGACAAAAGGCACGGTGCGCGACGCTCGAGGATTGACTTCCAGCACGTAGATGTCCTCGTCCTGGATGGCGAACTGGGTGTTCATCAGGCCCACCACGTTCAGCGCTTTTGCCATGGCGCGGATCTGCTCGCGCAGCCGGCCCTGGATTTCTGTACTGAGACTGTATACGGGCAGCGAACAGGCCGAGTCCCCGGAGTGCACACCGGCCTGCTCGATATGCTGCATGATGCCGCCGATCACTGTGTTTTCGCCGTCGCACACTGCGTCGACATCCACCTCGATGGCATCGTCGAGAAAGCGGTCCAGCAACACCGGCGATGCGTTGGACACGCTCACCGCTTCGGCCATGTAGTTGCGCAGGCCGTCCTCGTTGTGAACGATTTCCATGGCCCGGCCGCCCAGCACGTAGGAGGGTCTCACCACCAGCGGGTAGCCGATTTCCTCGGCCAGGGCGAGCGCTGCATCGACGCTGCGCGCGGTGCGGTTGGGCGGTTGCAGCAGCTCGAGCTGCTGAATCATTTTCTGGAAGCGCTCGCGGTCCTCGGCCAGATCGATGGAATCCGGCGTGGTACCGATAATAGGCGCACCGGCCTTCTCCAGGGCGCGCGCCAGCTTCAGCGGCGTCTGGCCACCGTACTGCACGATCACGCCTTTGGGCTGCTCCCTGTGGATCACCTCCAGCACATCCTCGAGGGTCAGCGGCTCGAAGTAGAGACGATCCGAAGTGTCATAGTCCGTCGACACCGTTTCCGGGTTACAGTTGACCATGATGGTTTCGTAACCGTCCTCGCGCATCGCCAGCGCCGCGTGCACGCAGCAATAGTCGAATTCGATTCCCTGAC
>CBDTYI010000201.1:0-5391 GCA_965364565.1 uncultured Gammaproteobacteria bacterium
GGCCGAAGCAGAAGTCAAACTACCTGAATCCAGGCAATCCGAAGCCGCCGTGGCGCTGCCGGACAGCTCGATAATCAAGGACGAGCACCGTTACGTGGTCAACCTGGAGTCATCCACCAAACCGATCATTGTCCCGCCACTGCGGAACCTGGTCGATGCCGAACAGATCGTGTTCTACACCTCGCGCTTTAGTCTCGATGGCCGCAACTGGAACCGCCTGCGCGTAGGTTTTTTCGCCAGCCGCGGTGACGCTCAGGTGGTGGTAGACGCCTTCAAGACAAAGTACCCCCAAGCCTGGGTTGCAGTCGCGACCGACCAGGAAGTCGCCGACGCGCTGGCTCAGATTGGAACCGCGTTGCCTCCTGCAAGAGCACCTCAGACCCAAGTTGCGATTCCGGAAACCGAGAGCAAGCTCCGGCTACCGGATCTTTCAAGCACAACGAAACCACTCGAGTGGATTAAACCCCCGGTGGTCGCACCTGCCGTCATTCCAGCCGCACCGAACGGCACAGCATCGGAGCAAGCCGAGACCGAAGCCCCGACTCCGGCACGCGGCGCTGCGTCGCCGGCGCCCCCTGGCGAAACCACTCCGGCCCCAGCAACTGAAACCGCGGTCGTTACGCCACCCGTGACGCCGGCAGCACCGGCCTCGGAGACAGCGAAACCCGCGCTGGCAGTCCCCGATATCCAGCCAACCCGGCCCGAAGCCCCGGCAGACCGCATCAAAGCGCTCATGGAAGAGGCGCGCCAGGCGATGGCGCGGCATGACTATAGCCGTGCCGTGCAGCTGTACACCAAAATCCTCGAATTTCCGGATCACCCCTATCGCCAGGACGCACTGGAGTTTCTGGGTGTTGCCCGCGAGCGCAAGCGTCAGCTGGCGCACGCGATTCGGGAATACCAGCGCTATCTTTCGCTCTACCCTGAAGGCGAAGGCGCTGACCGGGTCCGGCAGCGCCTGGCCGGCCTGACCACGGCAAAAGAGCGGCCAAAAACGGGCCCGCGACGCACCAAAGTCAAGACCAGGGACAACCCCTGGGAGGTCTATGGGGGCTTTTCGCAGTACTACCTGCGTAACGAAAACACGCTTGACAACGACTCCAATATCGTCACCCAGTCGGCACTATCCTCAGATCTGGACGTGACCGCTCGCAAACGATCCGAGAACTATGACCTTCAGTCCCGTTTCACCGGCTCCTACCTGCATGATTTTCTCGACGACGGCCCCGGTAATGAAAGCAGCGTGAGCAGCCTGTATGTGGATGCACGGGACAAAGTGCACGACATTGCGATGCGGCTGGGACGGCAGTCGCGCAATACCGGCGGCGTACTGGGCCGCTTCGACGGACTGCTGCTCGGTTACCAGTTGACAGACTGGCTGACGATCAACGGCGTAGCCGGTTTTCCGGTGGTGTCTACTCGGGACCAGGTGGACACCGACAAACAACTGTACGGTATCAGTGCCGACCTGGGTACCTTCGCCAATGCCTGGGACTTCAATGCCTTTTTCATCGAGCAGGAGGTCCACGGAATTGTCGACCGCAGGGCTATCGGCGGCGAGGCGCGTTACTTCGACACGACACGATCCCTGCTGACTTTTGTCGACTACGACATATCGTATGATTCACTCAACACGCTGATCTTTCTGGGGACCTGGACATTCCCCGATAGAACCACACTCAACGCCACGGTGGATTACCGCAACAGCCCGATACTCACAACCACCAACGCGTTGCAGGGGCAGACGGTGCGCGACATAGACGACTTGCTGGACAGTCTGTCCGAAGATCAGATCAGGGCGCTGGCAGAGGATCGCACCGCGGAATACACGACGGTTTCGCTCGGTGCGTCCCACCCATTCTCCGAGCGTATTCAGGTAAGCGGCGACGTCACGGTGACAAATCTGTCCGACAGCGAGGCCTCGGCTGGTGTCGAGGCGATTCCGGGGACCGGAAACGAATATATCTACAACCTGCAGCTGATTGGCAGCGATGTCATCAAGTCCGGCGACATTGCCATCGGGGGACTGCGTTACTCGAACCTGGACGCGGCCGACATCTATTCGTTCTCCCTGAATACCCGTTACCCGGTCAACAGCAAGTGGCGTATCAATCCGCGCGTACGCGTGGATTACCGCGAGAATTCCAGAGACGACTCGACCCAGTGGATCGGCATACCCTCTATCAGGATGGACTACCGCCTGAGCCGCCGCTATCGTTTCGAAGCCGAGGCCGGCGCGGAATGGTCCACGCGCAAGCTTCCGGATCTGCCAGACGACGAAGACACCTCGTCGTATTTTATCAACCTCGGGTATCGCATCGACTTCTAGTGTACTGCGATCCGGTTGCACCATCCCGCGCGGCATCCGGCCATGCCGACCCGCGCTACACTACCCGGGATGAGTACCACGGTAGGCTACCATGACGCGCTGGTGCGCGACCTGTACTGGGCGCTGTCCAGTGCCCCGCTTTTGGAGCGTTCCGATGCGGGTATCCACTGGCCTGGCTGCGGCTGGTACAGCGAAATCAGCCAGACATTCGCCGCTCAGCTCGCCAGACTCGATAACAACTCCCAACCGCTGCGCGACGCCATCGCGGCGCAAAGCGACCGGCGCCTGGGCAACTACTTCGAAACCCTGTGGCGTTTCTGGCTGCAACGCAACGGCCGCTACCGCCTGCTGTACGCCAACCTGCCGGTGCGTTCTCGGGAGCGCACCCTGGGTGAATTCGACCTGCTGGTGAAAGACAGCGTAACTGGCAACACGCTGCATTGGGAACTGGCGGTCAAGTTTTACCTGGGCGTGGGGGACACCGCGCAGCCGGCGAACTGGTGGGGAATGGGACGGCGCGACCGACTCGACATCAAGACCGCGCGCCTGGTTGAGCACCAGAGCCAGCTTGCGCACCAGCCTCACGCCGGCGAACTGCTGCAACGCCTGGGCATTCGGATTGACGCAACCTGGGTGATACTCAAGGGACGTTTGTTTTATCCGTGCGAGGCACCGCCCGCAGCTCCGCGCAGTGCGCATCCCGAGCACGAACGCGGATTCTGGTTGACAGCACGCGCATTTGCCGCACTGGAGCAAACTCTATGGCTACCGCTGCAACGCCACCAGTGGCTGGCACCGCTGTCGCATGTGCAACGCTTGCATTGCATTGAAACCAGCGCGCTGGTGGCCCGCTGGCGCGAGACACCGTTGCGCCAGCCACTGTGTCTCGCGCGCATCCGGGACGCAACGGAGGTGGAACGCGGCTTCGTGGTGCCGGACGACTGGCTGCACGCAACTGCGGATGTTCAGACGCGGTCGGTCAGATCGATATGACTGCGGATGAATTCCAGGATCTGGGTTCTGGAGCGGGCACCGCTGAACCGGGCCATTTCGGCACCGTCATCGAACAGAATCACGGTAGGGAATCCGCGCACCCGGTAATGCCCGGCGAGCTTCATGTTTTCGCCCGCGTCCACCTCCAGCTTGGCGAGGCCTACTGCGCCGGCCAGGTCGCGCAGCACGTGCTCCAGCACCGGCGCGATCACCAGGCACGGCGCGCACCACTCGGCCCAGAAGTCGACCAGGATCGGACGCTCCCGTGATGCTTGGAGGACATCGGCCTCAAATGTTTCTAATGTCGTTTCGATGATTGTAGCGTATTGCATTGTCAAAACGAATATTTGTTATACGGAGTAACCGATTCGCGTGCGGCTCACCAAAAAGGAACGGCGGCCGATGGCCGCCGTTCCTTACGCACGCACCCTTACTCAGACCTTGCCGTCAAACAGCACCACGATCGAGATCACCGTTCCCACCAGTAACAGGGCACTCACTTTGACCGCGGTGTGCACCCGGCAATACCTGCTGGCTGCGCATTTCCTGATTCTTTCCATTACTACACTCCGACACTGACAACAGGCGTTGATTGATGAATATTAGAACCTGCTGAAACAATGATACTAATACCTGACCCTGACAGTCAAGATTAGTCGCTGCAGCGGATTGGACCCGGCACCGGGGACGAATCCCACCTCGGCCGGGTCCGCAGCGCGGCAGGCCACGAGAATTCGCTGTCTTTGCTAAGCTATGGGTCACACGCCATTCGCAGCGCCCCTGATGTGACTATTTCCCACCGCATGGAGTCTTTTGTATCGGGCCGCGTGATGGCGCGCCAGGGACAGGAGCATTACGACGGCACTCCCTGATCGTACCCCACGCCGCCGCGTTTATAACCGCACCCGATAAGGACTCTCAGCATGAAAATCGCCATTCTGTCGCGCAACCGCAAGCTCTATTCGACCCGCCGTCTGATTGAAGCCGCCGAGGAACGCGACCACGAGGTGCGCGTACTCGATGTGCTGCGCTGCTACATGAACATCGCCTCGCATAAACCGCAGGTGCACTTCAAGAGCGAGGCGCTGGAGGGTTTCGATGCAGTCATCCCGCGTATCGGCGCTTCGGTTACCTTCTACGGTACCGCCGTGTTGAGGCAATTTGAGATGATGGGGGTGCTGCCCCTGAATGAATCTGTGGCGATTTCGCGATCGCGCGACAAGCTGCGCTCGCTGCAGCTGCTATCGCGCAAGGGTATCGGTCTGCCGGTGACCGGCTTCGCGAACAAGCCGGACGACATACAGGACCTGATTGCGATGGTCGGCGGCGCCCCCCTGGTGATCAAGCTGCTGGAAGGCACCCAGGGCATCGGCGTAGTGCTGGCCGAAACGCACAAGGCGGCGGAAAGCGTGATTGAGGCGTTCATGGGTCTGCACGCCAACATCCTGGTGCAGGAGTTTATCGGCGAGGCCGGCGGCGCGGATATCCGCTGTTTCGTGATCGGGGACAAGGTCGTTGCGGCCATGAAACGCCAGGGCAAGGAAGGCGAGTTCCGTTCCAACCTGCACCGCGGCGGTTCGGCAACACTGATCAAGATCACCCCCGAAGAGCGTTCTACCGCCGTACGCGCAGCACAGACCATGGGGCTGAGTGTTGCCGGCGTCGATCTGTTGCGCTCCAACCACGGCCCCGTGGTGATGGAAGTCAACTCTTCACCCGGGCTCGAGGGTATTGAGAACGCCACCGGCAAGGACATCGCGGGACAGATTATCCAGTTCCTGGAAAAACGCCAGCAGGAGTTTGGCGGCAAAGCCACCGGCACCCGCACCCGCGGACGCGGCTAGCGAATCACCATAGCGGCGGTGCGCAGTTGTAGTGTGTCGCTCAGTGGCCCGCCCCCACAGTGCAGGGAGCGCTGTCGCAGCCGGCGTGCTCCGCGACCAGCAGGTAGCGCGCCTTGAACTGGTCCAGTGCGCGGTACAGCCGCATCTTCGCCGCGCTCAGACTGATGGCCAGCGCGGCAGCGATCTCTTCCAGGGTGTAGTCCTCGAAGAAGCGCAGGCGTAACA
>CBDTYI010000202.1:0-5374 GCA_965364565.1 uncultured Gammaproteobacteria bacterium
CTGGACGCCCTTGTCGCTATAGTAGATACAGGTGTAGCTGACCGGCTCACGCAAACCGGCGCGCTCGCCGGCGCGGAATCCCTGCCAGGACACGTCGATGACGCGCGGCCCCTGGCCGTCAACGAACACGATTTCCTCGTCGTCGACTATTGCCAGGTACTGCATGCCGCGCAGCGGCACGAACAGCGGCTTGCCGCCGGCGCGGGAGTACAACAGCCGGACCTTGTTATAGTGCTCTGCCGGCAGCTGGCGGGGCTCCCGTGCGATTTCATCTCCACGCTCAAAGCTCAGGTCCATGCGCCCGCGAGCTCGAACCGTTCCGCTATGCGCGGGGGTCGTCGTCGCGCTCGAGCCCCTCTTCTGCCTCGGCGCGCAGCTGTTCCGCTTCCTTGCGTCTTGCAATGTGCTGCTTGTAGGCGTCCGCTTTGCGCGGAATGGTCTCTTCGCCAAACATGATCTGTTTAATCATGCGCACCCCGAAGCGCAGCAACTCCACATCGTCCTCGTACAACGCCTTGCGGGTTGCCGCATCGATGTCAAACGTGTCCGTGAATCCCTCGCTCTTGATAAATTCACGAAAACGGTCCAGGTCGTAACTGGCCATGAAGAAAAACCGCAGACTGGCCTGGGACGGCTTGCCGATGGCCGGGCCCGCCGACTTCATCTTCAGCACCAGCTGGCGCCAGCCGCGCCCCATTTCGTCGTACTCTTCCAGGCCCTGTTCCTTGCGGTAGTCGCGGATGGTGATTTCACGTTCTTCCAGGTGGCCCTTGCAGTGATCCTCCTTGACCAGTGCGTAGGACGCGCGGTCGAAGTTCTCATCGGCGCGGCGCAGCGACAGCAGACCGACCGGATAGTAGCGGCAGGCTGTGGGGCGGTCCGCGTAGACACTGCAACCCTCCTCGGTCATGAAGCGGCACTCGGTACCCCCCTCAACCGGCAGCATCTTTATGCCGGCAATGCTGTTCTTACCGAACTCGAACGGATAGGTGTACTTGGCGAGAAATTCCGTGGAGGTGATACCCAGACGCTGTTTCAGGCGCAGGATGTCGTAGGGCGTGAGGGTGATATCGATATCGCGGCAACAGGCATTGAAACACTCGATACCCTTGTAGCAGCGGAATTTGATGACGTGGTCTTCATCGAACTGCTCCGGAATGACCGGGCTGCTCGCAAAAGGTGATTCGTCGATATCGATGTCTACGTCAGCCATGTGCTGGATCCTCGTTGCTTTGTATTGATTAGCCACGGAAAACACGGAAAGCACGGACACGCCATTTCCTGTTCGAGACCGCGGGTGCTGGAGATGTGTTTTGCAGGGCTGCGCCTGCCCGCGCCATCAACTGAAAAATTCGACTGCAATCAGGCGGAAAAGTTTACCACGAGCAGCGTGCCAGCTATTAACCGCAAAATCTCTGGGAATTCACCGCAGCACGCCCTCATTTCTTCCGTGTTTTCGGTGTTTTCCGTGGCTAAACAACAAATAGAAAAGCCCGGGCACATTGCGCGCCCGGGCTTTCAGTTACAACAGACTGCCAAGTAGAGGCTTACTTGAACAGCTTGCTCTTGTCCACCAGGTCCACGTGCTTACGCTTGAACACGGTCCAGGTGTGGGTCTTCTGGTCGTAGACGGAGTTCACGAAGCACTTCCAGTTCTCCTCGTCGACAAAGTTCTTGTCCATACGATAGTAGAAGCCGGGGTAGCGGGATTCCTCGCGGAATTCGATGTGCTTCATGTGAGCTTCGGCGGTCAGGATGCGGTGGTAGTTCTCCCAGGCCCGCAGCAGCTCGTGCAGGTCCTTGGCGCGCATCTTCATGGCGTCTTCCTTCAGCATGGTCAGCTTCTCTTCCGCCACTTCCAGCATTTTCGCGTTGGTGGTGTAGTAGGTGGCCACACCCGCTACGTACTCGTCCATGATCTTCTGCAGGCGGAACTGCAGCATCTTGGGCGTGATGTAGTTGGGGTTGATGTCGATCGCCGTGGTGTAGTCCTTGTGCTCAAGGAAGTTGCGCACCGGGCGGTACACGTCCTCGACCAGTTCGTCGACGGAACGGTCCAGCTCGGGCTTCCAGTCCTTGTTGTCGAGCGCAAACTTGACCATGGACTTGGCACACATGCGGCCCTCGGCGTGGGAACCGGAGGAGAACTTGTGGCCGGAGGCGCCCACGCCGTCACCGGCGGTGAACAGACCCTTGACGGTGGTCATGGAGCGGTAGCCCCAGTTCCAGCCGCGCGGCAGGTGCTCGGGAACGCCATCGTACTCTTCATCAGAGGCGGTCGGCGCGCCGACGTCGGTCGGACCGGACACCCAGATGCCGCAGCAACCGGAGTGCGAACCCAGCAGGTAGGGTTCGGTCGGCATCAGCTCGGAGTTCTTCTTCTCCGGCTCGATGTTTTCACCGACCCAGATACCGCACTGGCCGACACACATGTCGAGGAAGTCTTCCCAGGCCTCGGCCTCCAGGTGCTTGACTTCACGCGGAGACAGGGTTTCGCGCAGGGTGGCGAGGGCCGTCACGGTATCCATGTAGATGGGGCCACGACCTTCCTTCATCTCCTTGAGCATCAGGTGGTTACGCAGGCAGGACGCCGGCACCGCGGCATGGCCGTAGGGCGGGTAGTCGTCCAGCATGTCCTTGTTGCGGTCCATGTAGACTTCGCCAAAAGCGTTGGTTGCCTTGGACTTGAACAGCAGGAACCAGGCGCCGACCGGACCGTAACCGTCTTTGAAACGGGTCGGCACGAAGCGGTTTTCCATCATGGTCAGTTCGCAACCGGCCTGGGCAGCCATGGCATAGGTGGAACCGGCGTTCCACACCGGGTACCAGGCACGACCCTGACCCTCACCGACAGAGCGGGGACGGAACAGGTTGACGCAACCGCCGGCAGCGAGCAGACAGGCCTTGAACTTGTAAACCACGACCTTGTGATCGCGCACCGAGAAGCCGACCGCACCGGCGATACGGTGGGGGTCGTTCTTGTCGTTCACCAGCTCGACGATGAAGATGCGCTCTTCGATGTTGTCGATGCCGATGGCCTTCTTGGCCGCTTCGGCGACGATCCACTTGTAGGATTCGCCGTTGATCATGATCTGCCACTTACCGGAACGCACGGGCTTACCACCATCTTTCAGCGGGGTCATACCCTTGGAGCCGTCGTGACGCTCGCCGTTCTCGTCGGTCTTCCAGATCGGCAGACCCCATTCCTCGAACAGGTGCACCGATTCGTCGACGTGACGGCCCAGGTCGTAAGCCAGGTCATCGCGGGTGATGCCCATCAGGTCGTTGGAGACCATACGTGCGTAGTCGGCCGGATCCTGCTCGGTACCGATGTAAGTGTTGATCGCGGACAGACCCTGCGCCACAGCACCGGAACGATCCATAGCGGCCTTGTCGACCAGCTTGATCTTCAGGTCCGTGCCTTCGGCCCAGCGCATGATTTCAAAGGCTGCGCCGCAGCACGCCATACCACCGCCGATAAGAAGAATATCAACTTCTTCTTCGACGACTTCAGGATTTCCGAATTCTCCTGCCATTGCTATTACCTCTAATACTTGAATTTGGGAAGATGCGCTTGCACCAGACCTTAGACGCGAATCAGCTCGCCGTCTTTACCGGCACGGAAGCCGTTGTCCTGGCAAAAGAAGCCGATATCTTCGATCTTGGACATATCCGCCTTGGGCTTGCCGGCATAGGGATCGATGGAACCCTCGGGCGTGGTGCGGATCGGGAACTTGAAGCGCTTCATGGTGCCGTTACGGAACTTGATGGTCCACATAATGGAGTCGGTACCACGCAGAGGCTGCACGGAACCGCCCAGGGGCACGATGTCGGCGTAGTGACGGGCCTCGATCGCCTGCTGGGGGCAGATCTTGACGCAGGAGTAGCACTCCCAGCACTGCTCGGGTTCCTGGTTGAAAGCCTTCATGGCATGGCCGGTTTCGGAGCCGTCCTTGTCGAGCTTCATCAGGTCGTGGGGGCAGATGTACATGCAGGCCGTCTTATCCTGGCCTTTGCAGCCATCGCACTTGTCGGTACGTACAAATGTAGGCATGGTTCTATCTCCGTTGTTTACTGCAGTTATTTCTTCCGACCCCAGTTGCCACCAGGGACGGTCTCTAGAGTCGTTACCTGGCAGAGTGGCCAGACATCTTCACCTCGACCTTCTCGTCGTCCTTGAGGCCCGCGTAATAGGCGCGCAGGATCTCGAGCACCTCGGGGCGGCTGAAATGATCGGGGACTTCGGTACCCTCGGACAGGGACTTGCGCAGCTTGGTTCCGGACAGCAGCAGGCGGTCCTCAGCGCTATGCGGGCAGGTCTTCATGGAGGCCATGCCTTCGCACTTGTTGCACCAGAACGTCCAGTCGATCTTGAGCGGCTGAGTTTCCAGCGAACCCGCGGGGATTTCGTCGAAGATGTGATGCGCGTCGAACGGGCCGTAGTAGTCGCCGACGCCGGCATGATCGCGACCCACGATGAGGTGCGAGCAGCCGTAGTTCTGGCGGAACAGCGCGTGCAGCAGCGCTTCGCGCGGCCCGGCGTAACGCATGTCGAGCGGATAGCCGGCCTGCATTACGGTGTTGTCGACAAAATATTTCTCGATCAGGGTGCCGATCGCCTTGCTGCGCACCTCGGCCGGGATATCGCCGGGCTTCAGCTTGCCGAGCAGCGAGTGAATCAGAACGCCGTCGCAGATCTCGATCGCGATCTTGGCGAGGTACTCGTGGGAGCGGTGCATGGGGTTACGGGTCTGGAACGCCGCAATCGTGGTCCAGCCGCGCTTCTCGAACTCGGCGCGGGACTGGGCCGGGGTCATGAACTGTTCGCCGTATTCGGCCGGGAACTCGGCCAGCGAGAGCACTTTGATGGGACCGGCCAGGTTGACGTCGCCCTGGTCCATGACCATCTTTACGCCCGGGTGCTCGATATCGGTGGTCTTGTAGACCATCATGCACTCGTGCTTCTTGTCGATGCTGTATTTCTCGGTCACCTTCATGGTGGCGAGAATTTCGTCGCGCTCGGGGTCGTAGAGCGCGATCTCGGCACCTTCGTCGATGGAGTCGGCGGCCGCCTTGTCGGTGGACAGAGTCACGGGGATGGGCCAGAACAGACCGCTCATCATCTTCATGCCGTCGCAGACGCCTTCCCAGTCGGCGCGGGTCATGAACCCATCCAGCGGGGTGAAGCCGCCGATGCCCATCATGATGATGTCGCCGGCTTCACGTGATGACACATTCACCTTGGGTAGCGACGCGGCGCGCGTCTTTTCGCTTTCAAGCGCGCTGCCTTCGAGCAGTAGCGGTTTCAGTTTTCCGCCGCCATGGGGCTTCACTAGACTGGACATGAGACTCCTCGCCAACCGGGCTAATTTTG
>CBDTYI010000203.1:0-5352 GCA_965364565.1 uncultured Gammaproteobacteria bacterium
CTGCAGATACGGTATCTTCTCGGCCAGACCGGCGAAGGTGCCGGGCCGCGCAACCGCGGAGGAGGCGTGGCGGGTGAAACCACCCACGTGCAGCTCGTAGATAATCAGCTCTTCTGCGGGCCGGTGCAGGGCCTGGTCGCCCTCCCAGTCGTAGGCCTCGTCCACCACGATGCCGCGGATCGCCGTGTCGTGGTTGGCACCGGGCTGTTCGGCACGCCGACGATCCCAGCGCTTGTCGCACACCGCCCGCGCCCAGGGATCGACCAGCGCCTTTTGCGCGTCGAAGCGGAATCCGGTCTGCGCGGTGTCGTCACCAGGGCCATCGATACGCCAGTTGTAGCACGCCCCCGGCATCAAGCCTTCCACATAGACGTGCCATGTGAAAAAGGTGCAGTGCACCTCCGGATCGAGCCGGATCACCTGGAACGGCTCGCCGCTGGTGACGCTGTCGAACAGCAGCAGTTCAACCTGCGTAGCGTGGCGGCTGAACACCGAAAAATTCACGCCTCCGGCGTCGGGCCGGGCACCGAACGGATAGCGGGAACCGGGCTTGCACGGATAGGTGTTCAATGGATCGGACTCGATGTCTGCGTCATAACGGCATGGGCTCGACTTTCCAGATGTTGTCGCAGTAGTCGCGGATCGAACGGTCAGAGGAAAATCTGCCGATGCGCGCCACATTGAGAATCGACATGCGCGCCCAGCGCTCGCGGTCCCGCCAGGCCTGATCCACCTGCGCCTGCGCGTCCAGGTAAGGCTGATAGTCGGCGCACAGCATGAATGGGTCGTGATGCAGGAGGGCATCGGTGAGGGGTCGGAACAGGTTGCCGTCACCCGGCGAAAAGACACCCGAGTTGATCAGATCGATGGCGCCCCTGAGCTCGGCGTTGTCGCGGTAGAACTCCCAGGGACGGTAACCAGCCGCCCTGACCTGCGCCACCTCGGCCGCACTCAGGCCGAACAGGAAGAAGTTCTCGGCGCCGACCTCCTCACGGATCTCGAGGTTGGCGCCGTCCAGGGTGCCGATGGTGAGCGCGCCGTTCATCGAGAACTTCATATTGCCGGTACCGGAGGCTTCCTTGCCGGCCAGCGAAATCTGTTCCGAGAGATCGGCGGCCGGATAGATGTGCTGGGCATTCTTGACGTTGAAGTTGGGGAAAAACACCACGCGCAGGCGGCCGTCGACCGCCGCATCGCGGTTGATCACCTCGCCCACCGCGTTGATCAGCTTGATGATCAACTTGGCCATGAAGTAGCCGGGCGCGGCCTTGCCACCGAACACAAACGTGCGCGGCGCGCAGTCGTAGCCGGGATCCTGCTTGATGCGGTTATACAGCGTGACGACGTGCAGCAGGTTGAGGTGCTGGCGCTTGTATTCGTGGATGCGCTTGACCTGGATGTCGAACAGCGACTCGGGATCGACGCTGACGCCGGTGCAGTTCCTGATCCGCTCGGCGAGCGCCTGCTTGGCAGCCAGATTCACGGCCCGCCATTCCTCCCGGAAGCCGCCGTCGTCGGCATGGGGCTCCAGCTGGCGCAATTCTTCCATGCGGCTGAGCCAGCCGGCGCCGATACAGCGGCTGATCAGCCGGCTGAGAGGCGCATTGCTGAGGCGCAGGAAACGGCGTGGCGTGACACCGTTGGTCACGTTGAAGAACTTGCCGGGCCAAAGTTCGTGGAAATCCTGCATTACGGTCGATTTGAGCAGCTCGGTGTGCAACGCCGCCACCCCGTTGACCGCGAAGCTGCCCACCGTGGCGAGGTGCGCCATGCGCACCGAGCGAACGCCGCTCTCGTCGATCAGCGACAGTCGCACGATACGCTGCTCGTCGTCCGGATAACGCGCCCTGACCTCGTCGAGGAAGCGGCGGTTGATCTCGTAGATAATCTCGAGATGGCGCGGCAGCAGCCGGCCGATCAATCTCACCGGCCAGGTCTCCAGCGCCTCGGGCAGCAGGGTGTGGTTGGTGAAGGCGAAGGTCTTGCTGGTAATGTCCCAGGCGTGCTCCCAGCCCAGACCGTGTTCGTCCATCAGCAGCCGCATCAGTTCCGGCACCGCTATTGATGGATGGGTGTCGTTGAGCTGCACTACGAACTTTTTGTTGAAACCGTCGACCTTGCCGCTCAGCGCCAGGTGCAGGCGCAGCATGTCCTGCAGCGCGCAGGACACGAAAAAATACTGCTGCTTAAGCCGCAGCGCCTTGCCCACCTCCGGCTCGTCGTTCGGATACAGCACTTTGGTGATGTTCTCGGCTTCCACCTTGGCGTCGACGGCGCCGTAATAGTCGCCCTTGTTGAAAGCCTGGAAGTCGAACGACTGGCAGGCCTCTGCCTGCCACAGGCGCAGCAGGTTGGTGTTGTTGACCCGGTAGCCGGGTATCGGGGTGTCGTAGGCGACCCCGTTGACCAGCAGGTCCGGTATCCAGTTGACGCGCTGGCGCCCCTGTTCGTCGGTGTAGTGCTCGGTGCGGCCGCCGAAGCGGACCGGGAAACGCAGTTTGGAACGCTGCAATTCCCACGGGTTGCCATTGCGCAGCCACAGGTCGGTGATCTCCACCTGCCAGCCGTCGCGGATTTCCTGGTCGAAGATACCGTGTTCGTAGCGGATACCGTAGCCGATGGCGGGAATCTGCAGCGTCGCCAGCGAATCCATGTAGCAGGCCGCGAGGCGCCCGAGCCCGCCGTTGCCGAGCCCCGGCTCCTCCTCCTGTGCCAGGATTTCCTCGCTGTCCAGCCCGAGCTCCTGGGCGGCCTGCGCCGCCTGCTCGGTGATACCCAGGTTGAGCAGGTTGTTGCCGAGGTGCGGCCCGAGCAGATACTCGGCCGACAGGTAGCAGACCGTGCGGCTCCGCGTCTTCTTGTACGTCTTGGCGGTGCTGATCCAGCGATCCAGCAGGCGATCGCGCACCGTGTAGGCCGCGGCCATGTAGTAGTCGTGCAGAGTGGCGACATCCCAGTCGCGACCCTGCACATAGAACAGGTTGTCCTGGTAGGCGCGCTTGAGCGAGTCCACCGACATGCCGGTACGGATATGCTCGCGGTCATCTGCCGGAAGAACCCTCACCGTCTCGCGCATTGTCGCTCCTTTACCTGCTCCGTGCCGGTACCAGGAAGCTTACTTTAGCAGCCCTCCACGCCGGCGGCCATTGCTGCGCAACCGACCCCGGTCAGTAGCCCCACTGCCACTCTGCCTCCTGCGGGTCGTCCACACCGTACTTGTGGGCGTAGTTGCGGCAATCAATCTGCCGGTCCCGCAGCTTCTCTTTCACGTGCGCCCCCGCCACCTGCAGCCTGGGCAGACGGTCGATGACATCGATCGCCAGGCTGAAACGGTCGATCTCGTTGCTGATCGCCAGCTCCAGCGGTGTATTGATGTTGCCCTTCTCCTTGTAGCCGCGCACGTGCAGGTTGCGATGATTGGTGCGCCGGTAAGCGAGGCGGTGGATCAGCCAGGGATAGCCGTGGAAATTGAAAATGATCGGCTTGTCCACGGTGAACAGGCTGTCGAAATCGCGATCGGAAAGACCGTGCGGGTGTTCGCCGGCCGGCTGCATGCGGAACAGGTCCACCACGTTGATAAAGCGGATCTTCAGATCGGGGAAGTTGGCGCGCAGCAGCGCGGTGGCGGCCAGCGCTTCCTGAGTGGGGATGTCGCCACAGCCCACCATAACCACGTCGGGCTCCGAACCCTGGTCATTGCTCGCCCACTCCCAGATACCGATGCCCTTGGTACAGTGGCGGATGGCCGCATCCATGTCCAGGAACTGCACGTGCTTCTGTTTGTCGGCGACGATCACGTTGATGTCGTTGCGGCTGCGCAGGCAGTGGTCGGCGACCGACAGCAGGGTGTTGACGTCGGGCGGCAGGTAGATACGGGTGACCTCCGGGTTCTTGTTCACCACCACATCGAGAAAGCCGGGGTCCTGGTGGGTGAAACCGTTGTGATCCTGGCGCCACACCGTGGAGGTGATCAGCAGGTTAAGCGACGACACCGGTGCCCGCCAGGGAATTTCCTCGGCGATCGCCAGCCACTTGGCGTGCTGGTTGTACATCGAATCGATGACGTGCACGAACGCTTCATAAGTGGAGAAGAAACCGTGTCGCCCGGTGAGCACGTAGCCTTCGTACCAGCCCTCGAGGGTGTGTTCCGACAGCATCTCCAGCACCCGCCCGTCGGGACCCAGCTCTCCCCCGTCCAGATCTTCGGGCAGGTAATCCGCCAGCCAGAGTTTCTTGCTGACTTCATAGATGGCGTCGAGCTTGTTGGAGGTATTTTCGTCCGGACCGAAGACGCGGAAATTCTGCATGTTGTTGCGCATCACATCACGCAGGAACACCCCGAGCGGGCGGGTGTTCTCGCGTCGGTCGCGCGCCGGACTGGCGACCTGCATCGCGTAGTCGCGGAAATCCGGGAGGCGCAGCGGCTTGCGCAGCAGCCCGCCATTGGCGTGCGGATTGGCGCTCATGCGCCGCGTACCCCGGGGCGCCAGTTCCCTGATCTCCGCTCGCAGTCTGCCGTTGTCGTCAAACAGTTCTTCGGGCCGGTAGCTCTTCAGCCAGTCCTCCAGCATCTGCAGGTGGGCGGGATTGTCATGGATGCCGGACAGGGGCACCTGGTGGGCGCGCCAGAAACCTTCGACCTTGTGACCGTCCACGTCCTGCGGACCGGTCCAGCCCTTGGGACTGCGCAGCACGATCATCGGCCAGCGCGCGCGGCTCGCCTGTCCCCTGCTGCGCGCCTCCTCCTGGATGGCGCGGATCTGCAGCACGCAGTGCTCCAGGGTCGAGGCCATGGCCTGGTGCATGCGATCCGGATCGTCCCCCTCGACGAAATACGGGGTCCAGCCGTAGCCCTTGAACAGGTTGACCAGCTCCTCGTGGCTGATGCGCGACAGCAGCGTCGGGTTGTTGATCTTGTAGCCGTTCAAATGCAGGATCGGCAGCACCGCGCCGTCGCGCACCGGATTGAGAAATTTGTTGGAATGCCAGGCGGTCGCCAGCGGGCCGGTCTCGGCCTCGCCGTCACCGACCGCCACCGCGACCAGCAGCTCAGGATTGTCGAACGCCGCACCGAAGGCGTGCGAAATGCTGTAGCCGAGTTCGCCGCCTTCGTGGATGGACCCCGGCGTTTCCGGCGTGCAGTGACTGCCGATGCCACCCGGGAACGAGAACTGCTTAAAGAAGCGCCGCAGGCCCTCCAGGTCTTCGCTCTTGTTGGGGTAGATTTCCGAATAGGTGCCCTCCAGGTACACCGGCGCCAGCACACCGGGCGCACCATGCCCGGGTCCGGCCAGGAAAATCGCGTTCAGGTCGTGCTTGCGGGGTCCCATGGTCGTTCTCCGGAGGTCGAGG
>CBDTYI010000204.1:0-5349 GCA_965364565.1 uncultured Gammaproteobacteria bacterium
AACCGGCAAAGCGGTTCCAGCGCGCTGCTCCTGTTCCGGCTCGGTGACGAGTGGATGGGACTCGGCTGTCGGCACGTGCAGGAAGTCAGCGAGATGCGTTCCATTCACAGTCTTCCTCACCGGACCAACTCACTGGTCAAGGGAATTGTCAACATACGCGGCGAACTCAAACTCTGTGTATCCATCGGTTCGCTGTTGCAGCTCGAAAAGTCAGAGGAAGACTACCGCGTCGACCACGAAATTCATCAGCGAATGATCCATATACTGAAGGACGGTCAGAGTTTTGCGTTTCCGGTCAGCGAAGTGCACGGCATCCACCACTACCTGGAAAACGCTGTCAAGCCGGCGCCAGCAACGCTGTCCAAAGCGCGCCAGAGTTTTACCGCCGGCGTGCTGTCCTGGGAGCAGCGCCACATCGGCGTGCTGGACCACGAGCTGCTCTTCTATGCCTTGACCAAGGGGCTCGAATGAGCGACGAACTCAGCAACTTTTCAATGCTGGAGTTGTTCCGCCTGGAAGTCGACAATCAGGCGGCAATCCTCAACGAAGGACTCCTGGCGTTGGAGCGCGGCAACCAGTCTGCCCCGCAACTCGAAGCCTTGATGCGTGCTGCACACTCGATCAAGGGCGCCGCACGCATGGTTGGCAGCGACGATGGCGTGCTGCTCGCGCATGCCATGGAAGACAGTTTTGTAGCCGCCCAGAGCGGCGCGCTGCAAATCGCCGACCGCCAGGTCGACCTGTTGCTCAAAGCCGTAGACCAACTGCTCGCCATTTCCCGTCACGAACAGGACAAAGCGGAAATCGAACAACTGGCGCAGCAACTGCACAACCCTGAGCAAGTGGGTGACCACGCCCCGCCTGCCGAAGCGGACGCGATACATCATCGTGAATCGATGCCTGAACCGGCCAGGTCGCGATCTATCGGCGATAGCGCCGTTGCGCCGGCACCCGCCGAACGCCCCTCCCCCCCGTTGCGCAACAGCAATGTCGACCCCGCGGCTGGCGTGCGCAGTGCCGCGGCCAGCGTCGAAGCCGTGCGAGTGAATTCGGAGAGTCTCAACCGGCTGGTGGGACTGGCCGGGGAAGTGCAGGTGGAGTCGCGCTGGCTGCGGCCGTTTGCCGAAGCACTGTTGCAGATCAAGCACCGACAGGCGGAGCTGGTGGGGATGCTCGACCAGCTTCACGACCGCCTGTACGCGCACAGCGCCGACGAGTACAGCCGCGCACTGGCCAGCGATATTCAGAGCAAAGCGAACCGTTGCCGGCATTCACTGGGTGATCAGCTGGTGGAACTGGACGCATTCGATCGGCGCATGGACGGGCTCGGTAAGCGCCTTCACAACGAGGTTATCGTCAGCCGCATGCGTCCTTTCGCGGATGCCACACGCGGCTTTCCACGTATGGTGCGCGATCTGTCCAGGCAACTGGGCAAACAGGTGGATTTCAGAATCGAAGGTCTGACCACCCAGGTCGATCGCGACATCCTCGAACATATGGAGGCTCCGCTGAATCACTTGTTGCGCAACGCGCTGGACCACGGCATCGAAACGCCCGAGGAACGTCTGCACGCAGGCAAACCTCCCGTAGCAATGCTGACGCTGTGTGCTTCACACAGCGCCGGCATGCTGACCATGACGGTTGCGGATGACGGACGCGGCATCGATACCGAGAGGCTGCGCCGGAGCGTGGTCGAAAAAGCCATGGTGAACCAGTCCATGGCGGGTGAGCTGTCCGAAACCGAGCTGCTCGAGTTTCTGTTTTTGCCCGGCTTCTCCACGCGTGATCAGGTGACCGAAATATCCGGTCGTGGCGTCGGTCTGGATGTCGTTCAGAGCACCGTGCAGCGGATGCGCGGCATGGTGCGCGCCAGCACCGAGCACGGTAAGGGCACCCGCTTCCACCTGCAGCTGCCGCTCACCCTGTCAGTGATCCGCGCCCTGGTGGTGGAGATCGGCGCCGAGCCTTATGCAATCCCTCTGGCTCGTATCGACCGCACACTCAAACTCGACGTCGCCCGGATCGATTCCCTGGAGGGGCGACAATATTTCACACTCGGCAACCAGCACGTGGGGCTGGTATTCGCCAGTCAGGTACTCGGGTCTGGCAGCAATGGCGAACCCGGGAGCAGTCTTCCCGTGGTGGTGCTGGGCGAACGGCTCAACCGCTCCGCGCTGGTGGTGGACCGGTTCGTCGGCGAGCGCTCGCTGGTGGTTCATCCGCTCGATCCACGCATCGGCAAAATAAAGGACATCAGCGCCGCCAGCCTGCTGGAAAACGGCGATCCCTGTCTCATTATCGATGTCGACGACATGCTGCGCTCCATCGACATACTGGTGGCAGGCGGGCGTCTGAACCGGGTCCAGGACAGTCAGCGCAGTGCCCGGGCGCAGGGGAAACATGTACTGGTAGTGGACGACTCGATCACGGTGCGCGAAGTCGAACGCAACATGTTGGCCGCGCGCGGCTATCGCGTTGACGTCGCCGTTGACGGTATGGACGGCTGGAACGCCATACGCATGAATCGCTACGACCTGGTTATCAGTGACGTCGATATGCCGCGCATGAATGGCTTCGAGTTTGTACAGCTTATCAAGCAGGACGAGCGCCTGCACGACACTCCCGTCATGATTGTCTCCTACAAGGACCGCGAGGAAGACCGGCAGCGAGGCCTGGAGGCGGGCGCCGATTATTATCTGACCAAGGGCAGTTTCCACGATGAAACCCTGCTCGAAGCAGTCGTCGATCTGATCGGTGAGGCGGAGTAGAGCTGCCCATGTTGAAGATCGGTATTGTCAACGATTCACTGATGGCGGCGGAATGCCTGCGACGGGTGGTCAATCGCGTACCGGCCTACCAGCTGCTGTGGGTGGCCTACAACGGTAATGAGGCGCTGCGCTACTGCAGGCAGAATTGCCCGGATGTCATTCTGATGGATCTCATCATGCCGGAAATGGACGGCATCGAAGCAACCCGCAGGATCAGTGCAGAGTTCAGCTGCGCAATCCTGGTGGTAACCGCAACCGTCCACGGACACGCGGGGCGCGTATTCGAGGCCATGGGCGCGGGTGCGCTGGACGCCGTCAACACGCCGGTGCTGGGGGACGCGGGTGGGGGCGAAG
Organism: uncultured Gammaproteobacteria bacterium; assembly: GCA_965364565.1. Classification (GTDB taxonomy): domain Bacteria; phylum Pseudomonadota; class Gammaproteobacteria; order DSM-19610; family DSM-19610; genus Thiogranum. The sequence goes on from CBDTYI010000204.1 coordinate 3,123, forward strand.
GCGAGGCTATCCTGGTCCGCAAGATAAACACCATCGCCACACTGTTGCGCGGAAAGCCGCTGGTGCGGAGCGCGAGCGCGCCGCTCCCGGAAGCCGGGTGCCCGACCGATGCGCATACCCCCGCGCTGATCGCGATCGGCGCCTCGACCGGCGGTCCCTCCGCGCTCACCGAGGTGCTGCGTGACCTACCCGCCGACCTGCCCGCCGCGCTCGCTATCGTGCAACATGTGGACGAGCAGTTCATGCCGAGCTTCATCAACTGGCTGAACGATCACACACCGTTGCCGGTGCGCGCGGCGCAGCCGGGAGACCGCTTCGAAGCCGGCACCGTGCTGGTGTGCGGTCGCGGCGATCACCTGCTGCTGAACAGCGACGCAACCCTTGCCTACAGCCGGGAGCCGACCACTGTCGCGTACCGGCCGTCGGTCGATGTCTTCTTTGAGAGTCTTTCACAAACATTGAATAATCAATCGCTTGGAATTCTTCTGACCGGTATGGGCAGAGATGGCGCAGCGGGACTCAAGGCCATGCGACAGCGCGGTTGGCACACTATCGCTCAAGACCAGGCAAGCTGTGCCGTTTACGGAATGCCGAAAGCCGCCGTAGAAATGGGTGCGGCCGCCGAGATTATCCCCTTGAGGGACATCGGGCCGGCCGCGGTCAAATGGGCACACAACGCCTCGCAAGGAGGACGGGGAATTCGGAAATCAGGATGACGACGGAAACCGAACAGGTTGGGGAAGCACCCGCCGCCCAGAGTGATAACTGGGCGGTAGTCCTGCTGGTCGATGACCAGGCCCTGATCGCGGAAGGTATCCGACGGATGATGGCGGATCAGCCGGATATCCAGTTCCACTACTGCGCCGACCCCAGGCAAGCCATACAGCAAGCCGTGAACGTCAAGGCGACCGTGATTCTCCAGGACCTGGTCATGCCGGATGTGGATGGGCTGACCCTGGTTCGCTTCTATCGCAATAACCCGGCAACCCGTGACATTCCGGTTATCGTGCTGTCCAGCAAAGACGATCCCAACGTGAAGAGCGACGCCTTTTATCAGGGCGCCACCGACTACCTGGTGAAGCTGCCTGAAAAGGTCGAGCTGCTGGCGCGGATTCGCGCCCACACCAAGAGCTACCTGGCGCAGCGGGAGCGCGACGAGGCGTTTGTCACGCTGAGAAAATTGCAGCAGCAACTGGAGAAAATGAACACCGAGCTGACGCGCAGCAACGATGAACTGCAGCGCCTGTCAACCCTCGACGGCTTGACGGGTGTCGCCAACCGCCGCCAGTTCGACGAGGTTCTGGAACGCGAATGGCGACGCGCAACACGTTCAGAGGCCCCATTATCCCTGATCTTCGCGGATATCGATTTCTTCAAACGCTACAACGACCATTATGGTCATCAGGCCGGCGATGATTGCCTGAAACAGGTCGCCGCCGCCCTGCAGCAGACCGTCCACCGCCCCGCCGACCTGGTCAGCCGCTACGGCGGCGAAGAGTTCGTGATTGTGCTTCCGGAGACGGCCGGAGAGGGAGCGCTTGCGGTTGCCGAGAAAGTGTTGCACACCATAGCCAGACTGGGAATTCCGCACGCCGCTTCGGCAGTCGCCGAACGCCTCACACTCAGCATCGGCGTCGCGACACGCTGCCCGGCCCGGGACGAGCCGGCGGAAGACCTGGTCGGCGCCGCGGACCAGGCGCTATACCGCGCCAAGGAGCACGGTCGCAACCGCATAGAAGTGGCGCCAGAACAGGCCACACCTGGCGAGTCACGGACCCCGACAGACGGTTAGAAACGCCCCCCGCGATGCGTGTATCATAGGCGCCTGTTCTAGCAGGAGCGTGCCATGACATTTGTAGTGGGTGAAAATTGTATTAAGTGCAAATACACCGATTGCGTCGAAGTCTGCCCGGTGGACTGTTTTCACGAGGGCCCCAACTTTCTGGTTATTGATCCCGAAGAGTGCATCGACTGCACACTTTGCGAACCGGAATGCCCTGCAGAGGCCATTTTCCCGGAAGACGATCTGCCCGAGGACCAGGCGGCGTTTCTGGAGCTGAATGCCGAGCTGGCACAGACATGGCCGGTCATAAGCGAAAAGAAGGATGCCCCTGCGGATGCCGATGAATGGAACGGCAAACCCGACAAACTCCAGTATCTCGAGCGCTAGTCAGCTACCGTCACGTCCGGCTGACCTCTCCAGACGCGCCGTACTCCGCAGCCACGC
>CBDTYI010000205.1:0-5339 GCA_965364565.1 uncultured Gammaproteobacteria bacterium
AGTGCCACCTTGAGCGCCTTCCAGCTGAGTTCAACGGAAAACGGATCTGCCTACACGCTGGACATGAATGCCACGGTCAGCAGCAGCGAAATCGGCGGGGCGGTCACCATCGTCACCGACGCCACATTCCAGGGTGTGGAGCCGAATGATCCCTTCACCGGGCAGGCAACGATTACTGGCGCCAACAACAGCAGCGTGACACTGATCGCCGTCGATTCGGTGAACGTGACACTGGAGGTCGATGCGGACGGTGACGGTGTACCCGAGGACATCATTCCGACCACTTGGGACGCTCTGTAAACCCGGCTTGGTATCTGAGAGGGGGCTTCGCGCCCCCTTTTTTGCGCCGCCAGTTTCGCTTCTAGGACAGCGTCGGATGCCGGACTCCAGCAGGCTGACAAGGATCGCGGCCGCAGCATCGGGACTGATGCTGGTAGCCGCCGGCGTCCACTGCGGCGAGCCCGACCGGGCCATTGCCGCCAGTCTCGGCGTCGGTCTGCTGCAGTTCGAGTTCGAGGAATTCGATGCACAGGACCGGCGGCTGGTGAAAGAAAGCGGCTGGCTGCCGGGCCTCGAGGGTCGCTTCAAGGTAACCGGGCAGCGCGCCACCCTCAGCATCGACCTTGGCTACTACAGCGGTGATGTCGATTACGACGGCCAGACCTCTGCCGGTGTTCCCATCGACAGCACTACCGACGCAGATATTCTGGATATCGCACTCGAGGCCGCCTACCAGCTGCCGCTCGGATTGCCGCCGCGGGTGTATTTCTATGCCGGTGGTGGCTATCGACGCTGGGATCGCAATATCCAGTCGGTCGGCGCGGTCGCGGGCCTGGACGAAACTTATCAGTGGTGGCGCGCCGAAACCGGTGTAAAACTGCAGCTGGCGCGCGGGCCCCATGCGTGGGATCTGGAGGCGGGGCTGCTGCGCACCCTCAGCCCGCAGGTTGAGGTCGATTTCGGCGCAACCTTCGACACCGTGACGCTCGATCTGGGCGAGCGCTGGGGCTGGAGAACCGCGGCAGGCTGGTCGCATCAGGTTGCACCGCAGCTGACGGCGGGCGTCAATGTGTTCTATGCAAGCTGGGATCTGGGGCAGAGCGGGGTGGAGACCCTGACCAGCAACGGCGTCGCTACCGGCAGCGTATTTCAGCCGCGCAGCGAGAGCCGCAACTACGGCGCGGTGCTCAGCCTGCAGCGCGACTGGTAGTCAGGCCGGCGGGTCCTCGTCGTAGCGTACTTCGGTGATGTAATAGCAGATGTTGCCATTGGGCGTGTGCACCACCACTTCGTCATCGAGGCACTTCTTCATCAGGGCTTTGGCCATCGGCGAGTCCATGCTGATCCAGCCGCGGGCGGTGTCGAATTCATCCGGTCCGACGATGCGATAGCTCGCCTCGGTGCCGTCTTCGTCCTCCAGCTTGACACGGGCGCCGAAAAACACTCGGCGGGTATCCGTCGGCGGCGCAGCAACGACCTTCAGTGCCGGCAGCCGTTTCTGTAGATAGCGCACCCTGCGGTCGATTTCACGCAGCTCTTTCTTGCGGTAGATGTACTCGGCGTTCTCGGAGCGGTCGCCCTCAGCCGCAGCGACGCTCAGGGCCCGGGTTACCTCGGCGCGCCGTTTCCACAGGCCGTTCAGCTCGTCCTGCAGTGCCAGGAAGCCCTGGCGGGTGATATACAGCGAAGACTTCGGTGCGGGTGCACGATAACGCCCCATTCATACCACTCCGGTTAGCCTGACAGGCCGGGTGCCCAACATAACAGATCCCGGCGGGTGATTGTGAGCGGCACGCCGGCTGCTGGTGGCACGCTGTGGCGCAACGCAACAACCCGGGTACCGCACATTGACTGGCACCGGGCCACCGGGGGTTGTACGCTTGTGAATAGGAGCGTTGATCCGAGAGAGGCTTGCGCTACGCTGATGCCGAAGAACAACGACACCGGTCCGGAAATGAACATCCAGCTGTGGGCTCGCATGCTGATGATGGCGGTCCTGCTGGGCCTGCTGTACCTGGTATTTGTCGAACCGCAGCCGGTGGTGGAACGCAGTTACCCGATCAGCTACAGTGAGTTCAAGTCGCTGCTCGAGCGGGGACGCATCGAAAAAGTGCTGCTGGTCGCCGACACGGCGAGCGGACAGCTGTTCGATGCCGTGCCGCTGGGGCCCGAGGGACAGACCGGCACCCGTTTCACCACCCGCATCCCGGCGCTCGGCGACGAGGCGTTGCTGCCGGCCCTGGAAGCCAAGGGCATCGAGATCGAGGTCGGTGAAGAGCGCGAGGGGGTGCTGGGCCCGGTACTGCTGTCGCTGTTGCCCTGGGTGTTGTTCATCGCGCTGTGGTGGTGGCTGCTGCAGCGTGCCTCGCGCAATCTCGGTGGCGGCCTGGGGCGCGGTGGCGCGCTGCAGGATTTCCTGCGCCCGCCCACCCGCAAGGCCACCATTCCGGATGTCACCTTCAACGACGTCGCCGGCCAGGAGAACGTCAAGCGCGAGGTGTCCGAGCTGGTCGATTTTCTGCGCAACCCGCAGGACTACCTGAAGCTCGGCGCCGAGGTACCGCGCGGCGTGCTGCTTATGGGGCCACCGGGCACCGGCAAGACTCTGATGGCGCGGGCGCTGGCCGGCGAGGCCGGGGTGCCTTTCTACACCATTTCGGCTTCCGAATTTATCGAGGTGTTCGTCGGCGTCGGCGCGGCGCGGGTGCGCAACCTGTTCGATGAAGCCAAGAAGAATGCACCCAGCATTATCTTCATCGACGAGCTCGACAGCGTGGGGCGCACCCGCGGTACCGGCCTGGGTGGCGGCCACGACGAGCGTGAACAGACCCTGAACCAGATTCTGGCGGAGATGGACGGCTTCGAGGGGCACGAGGCAGTGATCGTGCTGGCTGCCACCAACCGGCCGGATGTACTGGATCCGGCGCTGCTGCGTCCCGGGCGTTTCGATCGTCACGTCACCCTCGATCTGCCCGACCGCAAAGACCGCGTGGCGATCCTCAAGGTGCATACCCGCAAGGTGCCTCTGGGCGAAGACGTGGACTTCGAGCAGATCGCTTCCGGGACGCCCGGTTTTTCCGGTGCCGACATCAAGAACCTGGTCAATGAGGCGGCGATGCTGGCGGCGCGCACGAAAAGCGCGCAGGTCAATATGGCTCATTTCGATGACGCACGCGACAAGCTGCTGCTGGGCACGGTGCGCACCCTGGCCATTCAGCCGCAGGAGCGTCACCGCCTGGCGGTGCACGAGGCGGGGCACACCCTGGTGGCCTATTTCCTGCCGCACGCCGACCCGCTCTACAAGGTCACCATCATTCCGCGTGGCCACGCGCTGGGCGGCACCCACCAGCTGCCGGAGGAAGAGCGTCACACCCTGCCCGAGGATTATCTGCGCGACCGTCTGGCGGTGACGCTGGGCGGGCGCAGCGCGGAGAAAGAGCTGCTGGGCAGCGTGAGCTCCGGCGCCGATGACGATATCCGCCAGGCCACCAGTCTGGCACGCGCCATGGTGGGGCGCTGGGGCATGTCCAGCGACATCGGCCCGGTGGATCTGCGCGACAGCGAGGAGCACCCGTTCCTGGGGCGCGAAATCGCCCAGCCGCGGCGCTTCTCGGAGGCTTCGGCTCAGGCCGTGGACCAGGCCGTGCGCGCCCTTCTTCACGACGCCGAAGAACAGGCGCTGGCGGTCATCCGCGGTAACCGGCAGGCGCTGGAACGCCTGATCGCCCTGCTGGAGGAGCGCGAAACCCTGCACCGCGAACAGATCGAGCAGTGCCTGGGACCTGCCGCGCGCAAGGCCAGCATCGAAGTCGTGCCGCGCTGAATGTCGGAGCGTGCCAACGCCCTGGTCGCCGACCGCCTGCGCGAAGCGGCGGACCTGCTCGAGCAGCAGAACGCCAACCCGTTCCGGGTGCGCGCCTATCGCAGCGCCGCCGATACCATCGCCGGGCTGGATGCGGATATCGAACAGCTGGCCGAACAGGGCGGGGTGGAGGCGCTGGTGGCGCTGCCGCAGGTCGGCAAGGGTATCGCCGCGGCCATTGTCGAGATCCTGCACACGGGGCGCTGGACCCAGGTGGACCGGCTGCGCGGTGTGCTGGACGCCGAGCACCTGTTCCAGACCGTGCCCGGTATCGGTCCGGAACTGGCGCAACGCATTCACGACAGCCTGCATGTGGACACCCTGGAAGCGCTCGAGATGGCGGCCCACGACGGCCGCCTGGAGTCGGTGCCCGGGGTGGGCGCGCGGCGCGCGGCGAGTTTCCGTGCGGCGCTCGGCAGCATGCTGTCGCGGCGCCGCGTGCACCACGCGTCGCAAGCCGACGGACCTTCGGTCGAACAGCTGCTGGCGGTGGACGCGGAATATCGCCGCAAGGCCGAGTCCGGCGAGCTGCCCACCATCGCACCAAAGCGTTTCAATCCGGAGGGTACGTCGTGGCTGCCGATACTGCACAGCATGGGCGACGGCTGGCACTTCACCGCGCTGTATTCGAACACCGCGCGGGCCCACGAGCTGGGCCGCACCCGCGACTGGGTGGTGGTCTATTTCTACGACGATCATCACCGCGAAGGTCAGCACACCGTGGTCACAGAGACGCGCGGCGCGCTGATCGGCCGGCGTGTGGTGCGTGGCCTGGAAGCGGAGTGCCGCACGTTCTATGAAAGCGGGCAGAAGTAAGCGGGAAGCGCGCCTGTGATCGAAATCGACGGATCGATCGGGGAAGGTGGCGGCCAGGTGTTGCGCAGCGCGCTCACGCTGTCGCTGCTCACCGGACAGGCGTTCCACATGCGGCATGTCCGGGAGTCACGGCCACGCCCCGGCCTGTTTCCGCAGCATCTGGCTGCGGTACAGGCGGCGGCGCAGATCAGCGGGGCCGCAGTGAGCGGCGACCGCATTGGCTCGCACGAACTGCACTTCGTCCCCGGTCCGCTGCGGCCGGGTCGCTATCACTTCGACATCGGAACCGCCGGGGCCACCGCGCTGGTGCTGCAGACCCTGCTGTTGCCGCTGGCGGTGGCACAGGCGCGTTCCAGCCTGTCGATCTCGGGCGGTACCCACGTGCCCTGGAGTCCGTGTTTTCATTACCTGGACTGGCACTGGCGCCCGTTGCTGGCGCGACTCGGGATCGCATTCCAGCTCGAGCTGGTCATGGCGGGTTTTTACCCGCAGGGCGGCGGCGAGCTGCGTGCCGAGATTCCGGGCGGTGCGCGGCCCGTGAGTCTGGATCTGTGTGAGCGGGGCAGCCTGCAGCGCCTGCGCGGCCTGTCGGCGGTCGCCAACCTGCCGCTGGAGATCGCCGAGCGGCAGCGCAGCCAGGCGCTGCGCCGCCTCGCCAGGC
>CBDTYI010000206.1:0-5313 GCA_965364565.1 uncultured Gammaproteobacteria bacterium
CGGTGGCCCGCTCCACGGAGCTGCTGAAAAAGGTATTCGGCTCGGTCTCACCCTGACCCGCTGGCGCGCACCGCCGCTGCCCCGCCTGTGGGCGCGCGCGGTCGCTCACAATTTTTCCAGGAACTCCTCAGGCATATCGGTGGCCAATTGCAGGGCGCCGTCTGCGCCGGCGTACAGCGGGTCGTTGATACAGGTGAAATTACAGGGCTCGAATTCCTTCATGGCAGCGGCGAGGTAGGCATCGAGGCCGCTGATCTGGCTGCCACCGCCGGCCACAATGATATTCTTGCGCACCTGTTCCTGAAATTCCGGGTCGAAGCCCGCGATGAGGTCGATGACGGTCTCGACAATGGCAGGCATCGGGCTCTCGCACGCCTTACGCATTTCCTCCGTGACATCGAACTGAGTGAACTTGCCATCTACCGGCGCCTCGATCTTGATGCGCCGTTTCGGCTCACCCACGAAAGCGTGTTTTTCCTTGAACCTGCGCACCATATTCAGGGAAAAGTCGGCCTCGGGATGCTTCTCAGACAGCAGCTTGAAGAGCTGCTCATCGATATAGTCACCCGCCACCAGCAGGCTGCGCTGGTCCTCATCGAGCGGCACCGTTCCATGCATGATGCAGAAATCCACTGTACCGGCGCCGATGTCGATAATCATCGCGTTATCCAGCGCTCCCAGTCCGTAAGCCACCGAGAAGGGCTCCGAGACCACCATCAGTTTGCGGGCATGTTCAGCCACGGCGTTTCTGATGGCGATCTTGTTGACCTTGAGCGCCTCGGCCGGCACCCCCACCGCGACGCACATCTCGTCTTCCGGCTGGGCACCCGCCATCTCGATCAGGTGACCGATCAACTCGTGCACTGCGGCTTCGTCCCGCTCCGTACCCTCCTTTATTACGCCGTTCTCCAGCGGCCGGGAGAGGTCAAGGGACAGGCGGTGCTCGAGGGCTTCACCGCCAAACAGGACCCGTTTGCCGAGCATCTTCTTGGCTACGAAATCTTTGGGCCAGCCGACGTAACTCTCGACCCATTTGCGGGAGCCGTTGCTTGCTGACACCACCGACCGGGAAGTACCCAGATCGATCCCCACGTAGAGCATGCTATCTTTCTTGCTGGGCGACATTTTCTTTGTTGTCTCCGTCTATCTTGGTTCGGATTGTGCGCCGTTTCAGGTATGCGACGATACCGGCTTCCAGAAATCCGGCGACGCTGTCGCGGTAGTGCGGCGTACTCAAGCGGGTTTCCTCCGCCTTGTTGCTGATGCAGGAAACCTCGATGAGAACGCTCGGCACTTCGACGCCTAACAGTACCACAAAGGGCCCCGTCTTGGCCCCGGCATCCATGAGGTCGCCGCTGCGACGTTTCAGGTTACTGTACAGGCGGTTATGGATGGAGGCGGCAAGCTGCGCCGACTCTTCGGTCTTCAGGGTATCGCCAATCCGTGCGATGATTTCACGGAAGTCCCCCATGACATAGTCCGAGTCCCGATTCTCCTTCTCCGCCAGATCCAGGGAGCGCTGATCGGTGTGCGGACCGAAGTAGAACGTCTCGACGTAGTTCACGGGCCCGGCTTCGGCCGGCACCGAGTTGATGTGAATCGAGATAAACAGGTCGGCGTGGTTCTCCTTCGCGAACGCCACCCGCTCCTTCAGGTAAACCTTGCGATCCTCCTCGCGAGTGAGCAGCACACGATAAGTTCCGGCCGCGACAAGTTTATCGCGCAGACGCCTGGCGATATCCAGGGCAACATCCTTTTCCTGCAGACCCTGATGGCCGGTGGCGCCCGGATCGCTGCCACCGTGTCCCGGGTCGATAACGATGGTTTGCACCTTGAGATCGAACAGGTCCGCCATCGGCGTGCCGAGGTGGCTCAGCATGGCGTCGTATTCCCTGCTGGTTTCAGCAGCGGCCTCGATAATCGGGGCGAACTCGGAGCCCACCAGCAGGTCGACGTCGTGTGTCGCGCTATCAACGGGTCGCGTCGGCAGCGCCGGGCTCGCAACGGTGGTTGGCTGGGCTCCCTGCTCTGACATCTGCTTTGCGAGCGGCCCGAAACTGTCCAGGTACACGATCCGAAAATTGAAGCCAAGCAGCGCCACCAGGGCGAACAGCCCGATTATGGCTGTCTTACCGACCTTGCCGAACAGTGGCGGACGAATCTCCGCCCCCGGGCAAGACTGAGTCCGCCCCTTGCCCCGGCACGAACGGGGAATACCCAGATTATCCTCGTAGACACCCCGGAGCACATCCCGTTTGGTAGTCGAATCACCGTTCATGGTTCAGGCCGCCGCGCTCAGGGCGCTCGGGGACGGCTGCGACGCCCTTGCCCACCCTGATTTTCTGCCGCTTCGACAAAGTACGGACACCGCGCTTTCGCCCCTTTATCTGCTGTCAGTCGCATCATATTCGAAATGGAAACCGCTGAAAATTTCAGCCGCAAGACCAGACCGGAGCTCCGGCCTTCGCAGCTGGCCGAAACCCCGCCGCCAACCCTGGGGCAGCCGACCGCGGCCGTCGGGTAGCCACCTGAAACGAAACCGCGCAATCTGCTCCACGGACCACCTAAGGAGCTGATTGGCCGGCCTGAAAACCCGGTTGGGCGCGCAGCTGGCAGATCGTTCGAGCGACATCTATATTTGAATAGCAAGTAAAAACAATGCGGCGCGGCTATTGCGCGAACGAGCACCGATATCCCGACCCGATAACAACGTTACATACAACAACACTGCGTAATACAAGGCAAAATCGTTGGGCACCCTGAAGCAATACTGGAAGAAGGTTGGTGCCACCCTGGTGTCGCCGTTCAAACCGCAAGCGCCCGCTCACGAGAGTCTAGCGGAATTGAAACGCGAGATCCTGTCTGTGAGCCGGGAGAATCAGACCCTGAGCGTGGAACTTGGACGTGCGCGCGCGGATTCCGAGCGCAGCAGGTCGGAAGAAAGCACTAGAATCAAAGCCCTGGAACAGGCCTGCCGGGAATTGGAAAGTGCCGGAAACCTGACTGGAGGCAGACTGGCAGATCTGGAACAGCGGCTCGCAGAGATCGAAACCGCGGGCAATGCGGCAGGCGATCGGGTCACGGCACTGGAAACCTCGCTGACCGAAACCACAGAGCGACTGGAAAAGAGGAACAACCAGATCAAGTTCCTGCAGGATGCGGCGCGCGAGCAGCTCGCGGCTCTCAAGACCGCCATCGCTGAAACCGCCAGCCGGCTGGAGACAAGGGACAGCCGGCTCGAAGACCTGCAGGACGCGGCCCAGGATCAGATCGTGGCGTTGCAGACCACCGTGCGGGAATTATCAGGCCGGCTGAACACAATGGACGGTCGACTCGAGCAGCAGCAGGACAGCACTGTCGAGCTGTTAAAGCAATACGAAAACAGCCGGTCCGATTCCACCTTACAGCTGGAAGCGACCCGCGAGCAGCTCAAGGCACTGGAGAACAAGATGGAGCTTGACCACAGGCTCTACAAAGACATGCTGCAGGAAACACAGACCCGCCTGGAACGACATCGGCACTGGGCGCTGTGGGTCGCGTTAGCCACCGTGCTGGTCGTGGCTGTGGTGACAACTCTGGCCTAGTAGGCCATGCGGACCTGCGCACTTCCGCCCTGCCCCACTGCGGGATCAGACCTGAAGCACGGGCGCGCACTCGCGGAAAACACGCCGACTGCAGCGCTCGCAGATACTTTCGTCCAGCTTTGCATAAATCGCCGCAATGGCGTGCGACTTGTGGTCGAAGAACGCATCGGGGCCGATCGCCCGCACGTAGCGGCCTTCGGCGATGAACTGCCACACCGATGACTTGAGCCCGCAGAGATACAGCCCGCCGCCGCGCGCGCGCAAGCGCTGGTTCTCCAGCACCAGCATTTCGGCCCCCGCCATATCGATGTAGTTCATGCGCGAGGCGTCGATCAGAATATGCACGATGCCTTCCTTTTCGGTGATGGCGTCCAGGCGGCTCTGGATGTAGTTCACCGAACCGAAATAGATGGCGCGGTCGATACGGATGATTTTCAGTTGCGGGCACTCGCTGACCGGTTTGCTCTCCACGTTGATCAACCCGTGGCCCGGATCGTGGCTGTCCGGCGCCAGGGTCACGATGTCCGGACGCGAGGTTCGGGCCAGGAACAGGACCAGCGACAGCAGCACGCCCAGGTAGATGGCAAACTCGAGCTCCAGGAACAGGGTGGAGAAAAAGGTCACCAGCAGTATGGCGCTTTCCCCGCGGCTCCTGGTCAGCGTCGCGCCGATATGCCGGAAGTCGATCAGGCCGTAGGCCACCAGCAGGATGACTCCGCCCATGGCCGCCACCGGCAGATAGGCGGTCAGCGGCGCGATCAGCAGCACCACCAGCATCAGCAGCACGGCAGCGAAGATGGCGGCCATGGGCGTCTGCGCACCGGCCTGGTAATTGATACCCGAGCGCGTGAAGGAACCGGAGCCGGCGTAGCTGGAGAAGAAACTGCCCACCATGTTGGACAGCCCCTGGCCGATGAACTCCTGGTTGCCGTCGATGCGCTGATGCGACTTGGTGGCTACCGAACGGGCGATGGAGACCGCTTCGATGAGTCCCAGCAGCGCGACGGCGAAGGCTTCCGGTGCCAGCTGGCGAATTGCAGCCACGGAAAAATCGGGCATGGACAGCGGCGGCAGTTGTGCCGGGATCTGGCCGACGAAAGTCACACCCTGTTCGGCGCCGCCGGCCACCACCGCGGCCAGCGAGCCGGCAATCAGGCCCAGCAGCAGGTTCGGCAGCCTGGGAAACAGGCGCTTGACCACCACCGCAGTCAACAGCGTCACCAGCGCAATCCCCAGGACGCTCAGGTTGGCCTGGCCGAGCTGGCGGTAGATATCGACCCAGGTGTGCGCGAACGACTCACCGCGCGGGATGGGAATGGCCAGCACGTGTTGCAACTGGCTGGTGGCAATCAGTATGGCGGCACCGGCGGTGAAGCCCATCACCACGGTGTGCGAGACAAAATTGACCAGCACCCCCAGCCGCGCCAGGCCAAAGGCCAGCTGATATACCCCGGCGAGAAAGGTCATGGTCAGCGCCAGGGTGATGAACTCGGGCGTGCCCGGCGTGGCGTGGTGACTTACCGAGGCAAAGATCACGATGGAGATCGCCGTCGTCGGTCCCGAAATCAGATGCCGCGACGACCCGAACAGGGCGGCGATAATCGGCGTCACCATGGCGGTGTACAGGCCGTACTGGGGCGGTAGTCCGGCGATGGTCGCGAACGCCACGCCCTGTGGCAGCACGATCACCGCGCCGGTCAACCCGGCGATGAAATCGGCCCGCAGCGAC
>CBDTYI010000207.1:0-5311 GCA_965364565.1 uncultured Gammaproteobacteria bacterium
GCCCCGCCTCGATGACCTGCAGGTGCGCCGCTTCGAAGGCCTCCTGCAGAAACGCCCGTGGCTGCGCAATTGGCGCGCGTTGGCGGATCAGGCTGCGCTGGAAGCTGTCGACCGTGGCCTGGGCCGCAAGATCGCCGCCGGCGTGGCCGCCCATGCCATCAGCAACGACGAGCAGGACGCAGTCGGGCCGCTCGAGCACCAGGCAGCGGTCCTGGTTGCTGCTGCGGTTTCCGAGCCGATTCGTGAAAGCCGTCAATACTTTCATGGTTAGCCTTTGCCCAGCAGCGTGCAGGCGAGTCGCTCGAAGGCGGAGCGAGGCTGCTCGGGTTCCGGGACGGTGTCGGCGGTCAGCGCGGCGCGAAACTGTGGCACATTCTGAGGTCGTAGCAGCGGGTCGACCTCCATGGCCCAGTCAATGGCGCGCAGCAGATTGTCTGAATATCGCTTACGGAACGCGAATTGCGCCGGCCGCATGGCGTCGCGGTCGTGGCGCTTGCGCGCATTGTCCGGGGCCCGCCCCTCGATACAGGCGCGCATCGTGGCGCCGATGGCATACAGGTCGGTCCAGGGTCCGACATACCCTTTGCTGTCGTATTGTTCTATCGGTGAGAAGCCCGGGCTGATCACCTGCCCGGGCTGTTCCTGGCGACTCTGCGGGAAGCCGTGGACGGCTCCGAAATCAAGCAGCAGTGGCTGGCCACCGCGTCGAATGTGAATGTTGCCGGGTTTGATATCGAGGTGCAGCAGGTCTCTGGCGTGGATGAGCTCCAGGCCGTCCAGCAGGCGCGGGAATACGGTGCGCAGAAAAGTCTCGCTCAATCCGCCGCGGCGGTTTTGCAGGTAGTGCTGGAGGTTTTCCCCTTCCTGGTATTCCATTACCATGTAGACTGTCCCATTTGCCTGGAAGAAATTGAAAACATTGACAATATTGGGATGCTTCAGGGTCGCAAGAGTGCTCGCCTCCTGGAAGAACAGCTTGCGCCCGCGGGTGAAGCGGTTTTCCGTTGCCTCGCTGCGGGCTCGGACCTGGCCGTCGCGGTCGCGGGTTGCGAGCTTGCTGGGAATGTACTCCTTTATCACCACGCGCCGATCGTCTTCGATCTGTCGGGCCAGATACACCGCACTGAAGCCGCCGCCGCCCAGCAGCTTTTCCAGCCGGTAGCCATCCAGTTCGGTGCCCGGTTTGAGGCTGTCTGGCTTTTTGCGCATGATCCTCTAGACTGTGGCCTTGCTTCTGTTGCGGCAGATGAGCAAATTTTTATATAAAACAGTTTATTGCAATGCCCGTCTATCGGCCGGAAAAGAGGATGACTTGAGATGATCCGCAGCATGACCGCTTTTGCGCGGGTAGACGGCAAAAGCGTCGATGCCGAGCTCACCTGGGAACTGCGCTCCGTCAACCATCGTTACCTGGAAGCCTTCGTTCGACTGCCGGATGAACTCCGGGTCATGGAGTCGCTGGTCCGCGAGCGCCTCAGCGCGCGTCTGGGGCGCGGCAAAGTGGAGTGCGCGCTGCGTTGTGGCTGGACCACTGCGCAGCGAGTCGCCATAGAACTGGACCGGGATCGGCTTGGCGCGGTGCTGGCGGCTTGTCGCGAAGTGGAGACCCGCTGTTCCGAAGCGACCTCGCCGGGCGTTATCGATTTGCTGCGCTGGCCAGGCGTGGTGCGTGAATCGGAACCCGACACGGGAGCGGTGCAGTCAGAAGCGCTGGCACTGCTCGAACAGGCGCTGGATCAGCTGGTCGCTACCCGCGAGCGGGAGGGGCAGCAGATCCACAATCACCTGCTGACACGCCTGGATGGTATCGAGCAGCAGGTAGAGAAAGTGAAACTGCGCTTGCCGGAGGTGCTGGAGCGCATTCGTTCCAAACTGGATGCTCGGCTCAGTGAGCTGCAAGCGCAGGTGGACAAGGATCGATTGGAACAGGAACTGGCCTATCTGGCGCAGAAAATGGATGTGGACGAAGAACTGGACCGACTGGAGAGTCACGTCAGCGAGGTCAGGCGGGTACTCGGGCGCAGCGAGCCGATCGGCCGGCGGCTCGACTTCCTGATGCAGGAGTTCAACCGTGAGGCCAATACGCTGGCGTCGAAATCCGCCGACAGCGAAACCACGGCTGCTGCGGTGGAGCTGAAGGTCCTGATCGAGCAGATGCGCGAGCAGGTGCAGAATGTGGAATAGACCGACTCAGCGACCGGGCGGGGGCGCACAATGTCGCTAGGAACACTTTTCATTGTTTCTGCGCCTTCCGGCGCGGGCAAGACCAGTCTGGTCAAAGCATTGCTGGAGCGCATTTCCGACGTGGTGGTGTCTGTTTCGCATACCACCCGGGAGCCACGCCCCGGCGAGCAGGACGGCGTCGACTACCATTTTGTCTCCAAGCCGGACTTTGAAACCATGGTCGCCGCGGGAGAGTTTCTCGAGCATGCGCGGGTGTTCGACAACTTTTACGGCACCAGTCGGATCGCGGTGGCCGAGCAGCTCGAGGCGGGCCGCGATGTGATCCTGGAAATCGACTGGCAGGGTGCGCGCCAGGTGCGACAGGCCGCGCCTCAGGCGCTCGGTGTGTTCATATTGCCACTCACCCGCGAGACGCTACGCGAGCGTCTCCTGGGGCGCGGCCAGGACAGTGAACAGGTTATCGAGCGGCGCATGCGTGATGCGATCAACGAAATGTCCCACTATGGGGAGTACCATTTCCTTGTCTTCAATGACGAATTCGAGCAGGCCGTCGCGGAGCTGCAGGCTTTGTTCGTCGCGCAGCGCCTGCGTCGTGAGGCGCAGGAGCAGCGGTACGCGGCCGCGCTGCGCGCGTTACTGGAACGGGAAGACCGATTCGAGTAGACTCAGCGTCCCTATCAGCGAACAGGCTTGGAAGATCGAGTATGGCACGTGTCACTGTAGAAGATTGTCTCGGCAAGGTCGATAACCGGTTCCAGCTGGTGCTGGTGGCAACCAAGCGTGCGCGCCAGCTTGCCAAAGGAGCTCAACCCTTCGTGGATTGGGAGAACGACAAACCCACCGTGGTGGCACTGCGCGAAATTGCCGAAGACTTCGTGACGCCGAAGATTCTCGACGAGCGGCCCGAGGAACCCGAGAGCGAGGCCCTGGCAGAGCTCGAACTGCCCAACACGGCCGAATTGGGCGCGCAGCTGCCGTCCAGCACCCCCGATATCTGAATTCGCCCGGCGCCTGCGCGCCGGACGCCGGAGAAGACCGTTTCAGACACCATCTGGAACGGTTTTTTTCGTTAGTATGCAGGCTGTGCGTAATTCGCCTATGATTTGGACGCGGACGCAGAGCGAAAACACAGCGTGCAGATGGCTAGCCCCTTAACAGTCCCGGTCACCCAGGAATCACGGTTTCTGATCAGTGATCTGTGCGATCTCCTGGAAACCTACCTCGACAAGCAGCAGGTTAGGGAGGTCTATCGCGCCTACCTGTTCGGCGCCGAGGCCCACGAGGGACAGCATCGCAAGTCCGGCGAGCCGTACATCTATCACCCCGTCGAGGTGGCGCGTGTCCTGGCAGACATGCATATGGATGCCCAGAGCATCATTGCTGCCATACTTCATGATGTTATCGAGGATACCGGTACCGCGAAAGAAACCGTTACGGCCGAATTTGGCGAGGAAGTCGCGGAACTGGTCGACGGCGTCAGCAAACTGACGCAAATCAAATTCGAGAGCCAGGCGGAGGCACAGGCGGAGAATTTCCGCAAGATGATGCTGGCGATGGTGCGCGATATACGCGTCATCCTGGTCAAACTGGCGGATCGTCTGCACAACATGCGTACCCTGGGAGTGATGCGGGCTGATAAGCGCCGTCGCATTGCCCGCGAAACGCTGGATATCTACGCCCCCATCGCGAACCGCCTGGGGATGAATCAGATCCGTCTGGAGCTAGAGGATCTTGGCTTCGCGGCCCTTTATCCGATGCGCTACCGGGTGTTGTCAGACGCGGTCAGGAAGGCCCGCGGCAATCGCAAGGAGATCCTCAACAAGATCGAATCGGCAATTCGGCAAAGACTGGACCAGGAACAACTCGCGTACCGCTTGCTGAGCCGGGAAAAGCACCTGTACAGCCTGTACAAGAAGATCCGCGACCGGGTCGGTTCGTTTACCGAGGTGTTCGACGTCTACGCATTCCGGGTGATTGTGGACAGTGTCGACACCTGTTATCGCGTCATCGGAATGATGCACAACCTTTACAAACCGGTGCCGGGAAGATTCAAGGACTATATCGCCATCCCCAAGGCCAACGGCTACCAGTCCCTTCATACGGTCCTGTTCGGTCCCTACGGGGTGCCGATAGAGGTACAGATCCGTACCGAGGATATGGAGCGCGTCGCAGAATCGGGTATTGCGGCGCACTGGCTGTACAAGAGCGCCGACAAGGGCGGCAGGAACAACGCCCAGACCCGGGCGCGGGAATGGCTGCGCGAGCTGCCGGAGATGCAGCGCAACGCCGGCAACTCGCTGGAGTTTCTCGAGAATGTAAAGATCGACCTGTTTCCGGATGAGGTTTACGTTTTCACGCCGGCGGGGGACATCCTGAATCTGCCCCGCGGCGCCACAGCCGTCGACTTTGCCTACGCCGTGCATACCGACGTTGGCAACACCTGTATTGCCGCGAAGATCGATCGCCGACTGTCACCTCTGCGTACCCCGCTGTTGAACGGGCAGACTGTGGAAGTGATTACCGCCACCGGGGCTCACCCGAATCCGGCCTGGTTGAATTTCGTCGCAACGGCCAAAGCTCGCTCTAATATTCGCCACTATCTCAAGAACCTGCAGAATGACGAAGCCACCGAACTCGGTCAGCGCATGCTGGACAAGGCGCTGCACAATCTGAACAGTGCCGTGCAGGAGGTTCCGGATCCGGTGTTTGACCAGATAACGCGCGAGTGTGGATTCAAATCACGGGAGGCTCTGTATGCCGATATCGGGCTCGGCAACCGCATGGCGATGCTGGTGGCGCGGCGCCTGGTTCCGATCGAGGGTGACGAAGCGGCTAGAGCGCAGGAAACGGGGCACAGCCAGCCGCTGGCGATTCGTGGTACCGAGGGCATGGTGGTGCATTTCGCGCGTTGCTGTCGGCCGATTCCGGGTGATGCAATCGTTGGTTTCATCAGCGCCGGCCGCGGCCTGGTCATTCACAGCGAAACCTGCAAGAACCTGGCCGAGTACCGCAGCCGTCCCGAGAAGTGGATCGACGTAGAATGGCAAAAAGGAATCGAGGGTGAGTTCTCCGCCGAGATCCGGGTGGACGTGACGAATCAGAAAGGCGTGTTGGCCACGATTGCGGC
>CBDTYI010000208.1:0-5311 GCA_965364565.1 uncultured Gammaproteobacteria bacterium
ATTCAACGATATGGATTCCGGCATGCGCCGGAATGACGGATTAATCAGAGGTTCCTTAGACTGTGGCGCTGGAAAAACCAGGAGCTGAAAGTCGTGCTCGGGCAATACGGCCAAGAGAACAACGCATCATTACTCAAATCCTTTGTGACCTTTGTGTCCTTGGTAGTAAGAAAATCAGCTTAAAGCGACTCGCCCTGGGCGAAGCGGCGCAGCTTGTCCACGTCGGTCAGGGTTATGGCGTTGTCGTGCACGGCGATGAGACCCTCGCGGCTGAGCTTGGAAAAGCTGCGCGAGAGGGTTTCGGGGGTAATCGACAGGCGCGCGGCGATCACGTGTTTGGGCGTATCCAGTCTCACTTCGGGAACGCCGAGATGGGTGCTGGGGACCTGGTCCAGGAGATAACAGACCACGCGGAAGGTGGCGCTGTGCAGGGTGAGCCGATCAATTTCCGCGATATGCCCGTGCAGACGCCGGCTCATCTGCGCCATGACGGCGAAGCAGGCTTCGGTGCAGTCGCGCAGGATGTCGATGTAGGTCTGGGCGTCGAAGCACAGGACCCGGCTGACCGTGATGGCAACTGCGGTCACCGGGTAGGCGGGCTGCTTGGCGAACATGATGGCTTCGGCGAAGGTGCCGCCGGGGGAAATCAGATCGATGATTTTTTCGTTGCCTTCCTGCGAGTAGCGCGCCAGCTTGATCTGACCGCGCTCCAGCAGGAAGAATTCGCGCGCCGGCTGCTGCTGTTCGAACAGCGTTGCGCCGTCGTCCAGGTCGACCACCCGGGTATGCTCCAGCACGGTGTCGATCTGCGTCGCATTGAGCCCCGAAAACAGGTGGCACCGGGTGATGCGAGGCAACAGCTCGGATTTGTCTGCCTTGGTGTGTAAAACGCGGCTCATGGGGGTGCAGATGCCTCGGGACCTGATTGTGGGCGATAGGGCATTTCAGCGGCGATTATAGGGATTTAGCGCCTGGGCTCAACACAATTGCCGGGACCCCGCGCCGCCCGGGGCCGGGCCCCAAGGGCTGATGTTCCGGCCTCCGGGATGCTATTATTGCCCGCCGCTACCGCGCTCCGGGCTGTGCGGGGCCTGCAAACATTGATCTGGATCAATCGCAAACGGCGGTGCAGCCGCGATACTGGGCGGGCCGCGGCGGGGCCGTGAAGATTTAAGGTGGTGACTGCTGCCCGCCGAGCCGCGTTGCAGGCGACCGGGCAGCAGCTACCGTGTTTTTCATGACGCAACAAAGGTGAAACAGCAATGAAGAAGTTCGTAATGACACTGGCCAGCGTGCTGGTTCTGGGTGGTACCGTCAATGCCGAGGAAGACGCCGGCAAGGGCATTTACGACACCAAGTGCATGGCTTGTCACAGCACGGGCGTGGCCGGAGCGCCGAAATTAGGTGACAAGGACGCCTGGGCGGCGCGCATTGCCACGGGAATGGACGCCATGCTGAAAAACGCCACCACCGGCATCAAGGCCATGCCCCCCATGGGTACCTGTATGGACTGTACCGAGGATCAGCTGAAGGCTGCCATCCAGTACATGGTGGACGCCGCTCAGTAACCCCGCAGAACACCGGCCGCCCCGAGCGGTGCATACACGAAAAGCCCCCGGTCACCATGGCCGGGGGCTTTTTTTGTGCCGGGTCCGGCTGTGCGTGCGCCCCGGAGGCGGGGTCCTTGCCGCTCTGCAGCATAGTTGTACAAAAATGTTTCTCATTTGACATCCTGTACAAGTAATGTACAATTCTGGTTGTGGTGTGGATTAACCAGGCGTACTCGTTGGGCGGAGGTGCAATGTGATCAGAGCAGCAGTGTTGTCCCTGATGGTGTGGAGCGGAGCGGGGCAGACGGCGGATTCGCCGGCGTGCCCTGCGGCGCTGGACTTTTACAAGCGTCCGTTGATGGGCGAGCGCGACCAGCACCTGTGCGAACTGTGGCGCGGGCAGGTGGTGTTGATCGTAAACACTGCCAGCAAGTGCGCCTTCACCCCCCAGTATGAGGGTCTGGAACAACTCTACGCGCGCTATCGCGAACGCGGACTGCTGGTCACGGGCTTCCCGTCCAACGACTTCGGTGCTCAGGAGCCGGGCACCGAGAAGCAGATCCGCGATTTCTGCCGCCTCACCTACAGTGTCGAGTTCCCTATGTTCGCCAAGACCCGGGTGCTGGGCCCGGACGCCGATCCGCTCTACCGCCACCTGATCGCCGTGACCGGCGACACGCCGCGCTGGAACTTTCACAAGTATCTGCTTGACCGTGAGGGTCGCGTGGTGGCCAGCTTCCCGAGCCACGTACGTCCGGATGACCCGGCCCTGGTAACGGCCATCGAGGCGCTGCTGTGAACGCCGTGGCGGAACGGGCGCAGCTGTTACCGCCGCGTTTGCGGACGGCTGTGGAGGGCGCCCGCGTGCTGTTGTTCGTTTCGCCGCTCACTGACGCGCGGCCGGTCACCGGCTGGCTGAACCGGCACGGGGTCGCCTACGAGCAGGTCGAGCTGAGTATGGCGAGTGCTGAGAGTCGCCAGGAGTTTCATCATTTGCAGGCGGTAACCGGCTGGCGCGGGCTGCCGCAGATCTTTTTCGATGGCGAGTTCGTCGGCGGCATCGAGGAGTTCTTCGCCCACCCCGAGGTGGCGGGGGCTGCCGGCGCGCAAAGCCCGGAACAGGTGCGGCGCGCGGCACAGTGGCTCGGTTACCTCGGAGCACTGCCGTTCATCGCTGCTGCCCTGCTTGCCCTGCTCGCCGACAATCGGGTGCAGGACATGGCCCTGCAGGCGTTGCTTGGCTATGGTGCGGTGATTCTCAGCTTTATCGGGGCGCTGCACTGGACCCGCGGTCTCCAGGCCGGTACAGCGGCGACGGGTACCGGACTGCTGCTGGTGTCGGTGCTGCCGGCGCTGCTGGGGTGGGTCGCCCTGCTGCTGCCGTGGCCCGAGAGTGGCCTCTTGTTGGCCATCGGCTTCGCGGTCATGTACCTGTTCGACCGCCGCGCCTGGCGCACGCACCCCTGGTTTCAGCGCCTGCGCCTGCATCTGAGCGCTACGGCAATATTGTGTCTCGTGAGCGGCGCCGCATTCGCCGTTGTGTCGGCGTAAGGGAGGAAAGGAGATGGATGAGACGAGCTCTGCAACGCCTGTGAATAAGATCCGCGTGGGCGTGAGTGCCTGCCTGCTCGGCGCCAAGGTGCGCTTCGACGGCGGCCACAAGCGCAATCGCTACGTCGATGAAGTGCTGCGCGACTATTTCGAGTTCGTGCCGTTCTGCCCCGAGGTGGCGGTTGGACTCGGTACGCCGCGGCAACCCATCCGGCTGGTGGGAACGAAGGACAATCCACGCGTGGTCGGCACCCGTGACCCGCAACTCGATGTGACCGACGCCTTGCACGGCTACGGCCGCAAAGTCGCACGCCAGCACGCTGACCTGTGCGGCATGATCGTCAAACAGGGCTCGCCCAGCTGCGGGATGGAGCGCGTCAAGGTCTACACCGACAAGGGCATGCCTCACGCGGGCGGCCGTGGAGCGTTCACCGCTGCCCTGATGGACTCGCAGCCGCTGTTGCCGGTGGAAGAGGAGGGCCGCTTGCAGGATCCGGTGTTGCGGGAAAATTTCATCGCCCGGGTGTTCACCTACGCGCGCTGGCGTGAACTCGATCAGCAGGGGCTGAGCAAGGCCGGGCTGATCGCGTTCCACGCCCGTCACAAGCTGATCATCTTGGCGCACAGTCCCGCCGGTTATCGCGAACTGGGTCAGCTGGTGGCACGGGTTGGCAGTGAGCCGCTCGCGCCACTCGGGCAGCGATACATCGAGCGCCTGATGCAGTTGCTCGCCGAGCGCGCGCCGCGTAAACGGCACGCCAACGTGATGCAGCATCTGCTCGGCTATCTGCGCCGCCACCTGGATGCGGGAGACCGGGCCGAATTGCTGGACATCATCGAAGCTTACCGCAAGGGCGAGTATCCGCTGGTGGTACCGCTGTCGCTGTTGCGGCATCATTTTCGCCGGAACCCGCACCCCTGGGCCAGCCAGCAGCTTTACCTGCAGCCGCACCCCCGCGAGCTGATGCTGCACAACGCCGTGTAGCCGGGTTACAGGCTGTGTAGCCCGGATCACAGCAGGTATAATCGCGCGTATGAAGCAGGCCACGCTCGGTTTGGTCATTGTCGGAGACGAGTTGCTGCTCGGCAGGCGGCAGGATCGTCACCTGCAACACGCCATCGAAACCATCCGGCCACGCGGCATGCAGCTGGCCTGGTGTCGTTATGTCGGCGACGACAGGCAGCGCCTCACGGAAGAACTGCGCCAGACCCAGCAGGACGAGATCCCGGTGGTCTGCTTCGGCGGCATCGGTGCGACCCCGGACGACCAGACGCGCGCTGCGGCCGCTGCGGCGTTCGGCTGCCCGCTGGTGCGCCATCCCGAGGCTGCGAGTCTGATCGAGGCACAGTTCGGTGCCGATGCCTATCCGAATCGGATACGTATGGCCGATCTTCCCGAAGACGCATTGCTCATACCCAACCCCGTCAACCGCATCCCCGGTTTCACCCTGTACGAACACCACTTCCTGCCCGGCTTCCCGCAGATGGCCTGGCCGATGCTCGACTGGGTGCTGGAGCGCTACTACCCGGTGGCTGACGAAGCCATGGTGGAGTGCGCGCTGCGGGTGTTCGGCGTGCGCGAGTCCGAGTTGCTGGACATGATGGAATCGCTGGTGCAGCGCCACACGGATGCCAGGCTGTTCAGCCTGCCGCACCTGGGCGAAACCAGCAGCATCGAACTGGGTTTCCGCGGCCGACACAGCGCAGTTCAGCGTGCCTTCGATGACCTGGTCGCGGAACTGAACGAGCGTGCGCTGAGTTTCGAACTCGCCTCGGCGGCCTGACTCAGCGCACGCCGTTCTTGACGCTGTCCCAGATGGCGAGCGCCCGTGCCCGGCTATTCTGCAGGTCCACTATCGGTTGCGGATAGTCATCGCCCAACGCCACACCCGACTCGTCCAGGACCTCGCGGGGTGCCGCCCAGGGCTGGTGTATCCACTCGGGCGGCAGGCCGCCCAGCTCGGGGATCCAGCGACGAACGTAGCTGCCGTCCGGGTCGAAACGCTCGCCCTGACGCACGGGGTTGAAGATTCGGAAATAGGGCGCTGCGTCGACGCCGCAGCCCGCGGTCCACTGCCAGCCGAGCGTGTTGTTGGCCAGATCGGCGTCTACCAGCGTGTCCCAGAACCAGCGCGCACCTTCCTGCCACGGAATGAGCAGATTCTTGGTCAGCAGCGAGGCGGCGATCATGCGTACCCGGTTGTGCATCC
>CBDTYI010000209.1:0-5293 GCA_965364565.1 uncultured Gammaproteobacteria bacterium
GCACTACGCTGCTGGAGGGCTGGGTGAGGCGGCTGCCGCGCTTCTGGTCGGTGTATTTCTTTGTCTACCTCGTGCTGTGGAGCTTCATTGTCGCCGGGGCGCTGATGGCGGCCACCGGTCTGGCGGTGCACGCCCTGGTGCCCGCGATCAGTGTCGAGGCAGCTGGCGCCGCGCAGTCCATCCTCGCCGCGCTGCTGGTGGTGTTGGGGCGTTACCGGCTGCTCGAAGTCATGATGAAGGCCTTCATCGCCCTGATGTTCGCGGTGGTGCTGTATTGCGCTGTCGCGCTACAGCCGGACTGGGGGAGTGTCATCGGCGCCATCGTGGTTCCGCGCCTGCCGGAAGGCTCGCTGTTCTTCCTGCTCGGGGTGATCGGCGGGGTGGGTGGCAGCGTGACCTTGCTCAGTTACGGCTACTGGATCCGTGAACGCGGCTGGAACGGGCCCGCGCAGTTGCGCCGGGTGCGCACCGACTTGCTGCTCGCTTACGGGCTGACCGGTCTGTTCGGTATGGCAATCATCGTCGTTTCAGCCGGGGTGGCGCCGGAGGTCATGTCCGGCAGCAGTATGGTGCTGGCGGTAGCCGGGCAGATGGGCGCCACGCTGGGCGAGGTGGCGAAGTGGTGTTTTCTGATCGGATTCTGGGGTGCGGTGTTCAGCTCCATGCTCGGAGTATGGCAGGGGGTGCCGTACCTGTTTGCCGACTTTGTGCACGAATGGCGCAACACGGGAGATGCGAAGGTGATCGACACCGGCTCTGTGCCCTACCGCGCCTATCTGGCTTTTCTGGCTGTTCCGCCCATGATCCTGTTGTGGGCCGGCAAACCGGTGTGGGTGGTGTTGATCTACTCGGTTGCTGGCGCCGCTTTCATGCCGCTGCTGGCCGGCCTGCTGCTGTATATGAATGGGTTGCGCGACTGGGTGGGCCCGTTGCGCAATCGCTGGCTCGCAAACCTGGCTCTGCTGGCCGCCCTTGCGCTGTTTGCCGCGCTGTTCATCCGGAAGCTGATCGAGATGCTTCAGTAACTGGCGCGTCCCGCGAACAGTCTGTAATTCCTTCGCGCGGATTTTCTTGTACACTCGGCCGGTCCGTCACACAGTCCGTGGAGAACCGGTTTGACAACGCTTGAGGATGCCAACAGCGATCCGTTACGGTCTGCTCTGGTGGCAGCGCATATTGTGTATGGCCTGCATGCCGTCGCCATCGGGCTCGGCATCGTGGGCTCGGCGACCGTGATCGGTGGCTTTGTGGGCAGTCTGCCGTCGATCATCGCCGTCGTTCTGAGCTATGTGAAACGCGGCGCGGCGCGCGGCAGCTGGGCGGCATCACACTTCCGCTGGCAGATCCGCACCTTCTGGTTTGCGCTGTTGTGGCTGCTCATAGCGCTGCTCCTGATTGTCACGCTGGTCGGAGCGCCGGTCGGGTTGGGGCTGCTGGCAGCGGTGACGTTGTGGCTGATCTACCGTATTGCGCGCGGCTGGCTGCGACTGTTCGACAAACAGGCCATGTACATTTGATGTACGGCGCACACTGGCCCCTTGCTACTCCGGAGCGACACCACATGATTGGGACACGGCTGTTTCGACCCCATCCGGCTGCGGTCCTGGCAGCCGTTTTCCTGCTGCCGGCTCAGCCGGCTTTGGCCGGCAGCGTCAAGCTGACTCCGCTCGGAAGTCACGATGGCGAGTTCTGCCGCTTTGACCGGGCGCTGATTCTGGAAGACCCCGACGGTACGCGGCTGCTCTATGATGCCGGGCGCACGGTCGCCGGACCGAGCGATCCCCGGCTCGGCAGGATCGATGTGGTCCTGGTGAGTCATATGCATGGTGACCATGTCGGGGATCGACACGTAAAACGTGTCAATGCCGGTGACTGCGGCGAGCCCGAGGTTGCGGTGACGGCTACGCCGAACACCAATAGCGTCAACATTGCCGTGGCGAAAAAGGCCGCTATCGTCACCGGCAGCGAAATGCCGAAATTCTTTGCGGCCAGACTGGAGGCCCTGGGCGCCGATCCGGCGGCCGCTCAGCTGGTGCGCTTCGGCGGCTCGCGCAAAGTCGGCGGCGTGACCATTACCACCGTGCCGGCGGTCCACTCGAATGGCATCGCCGGGGCGATGATCGGCGGCGAGCTCGGCGAGCTGCTGGATGCAGCCGGACTCACCGCGTATGCCGGACCGCCGACCGGCTACGTGCTCGGTTTCTCGAATGGTCTGGTGGTTTACCTGTCGGGCGACACGGGTATAACCGCGGAACAGGATACCGTGGTGCGCCGCCACTATGGGGCCAAGCTGATGGTCATCAATATCGGTGATACCTTCACCACCGGTCCAACGCAGGCCGCCTGGGTGGTCAACGAGCTCATCAGGCCCGCCGCGGTTATTCCGTCCCACGCTAACGAAGCGGCAACCCGCGGCGGTAAAGTGATTTCCGGCACCCGGACAGACACCTTCATCAGGGCAACGCCTGTACCGGTGCATGTCCCGTTGAGTGGCCGTACCATGGAGTTCGACAGCAGCGGGGAGTGCGTCTCAGGCTGCTGAGCCGACGCAACAGGCGTCGGACAGGGTCAGCCGTCGGTGATCCAGTCGAATGACTCGGCAGCGCCGGTATACTCGTTGCCGTAGGGCTTGGCCTCGATCAGAACATTCCTGGGCAGGAAATCGTCCGGCAACACCAGCTCTTCCGTGACCTCCTGTTGTTGATTGAAACCCATGGCGACGAACGCGCGGCGCTCGGGTGACAGGGTCTTGAGCGGCAGGCGGGTCGGTGTGCCGCCCGAGGTACCGTTGACGGCTATCCAGATCGTACCCGTCACCCGGTCGCTGCCGTCACCGTCGTGCGTCACCGAGAAGGCGAGCCTGAACAGGTTCTCAGAGTCCGTCCCGTCGATGCGAACATTTCCGACCGTCAGCGCGGGGTCCGCTGCAGCTGGTTGCGGCGCCGCTGTTGCCGGTTCGGGTTCTGCCGCCGCGACCTCGGGCTGCGCGGTCTGTGAATGTTGCAGTGCCCGGCGCCGGGCGCGCTGCGCTTCGAGGCTGCGCTGGTCCTGTTCCAGTACCTGCTGCAGATCGGCGAGCTGCTGTTTGAGCGCGTCGCGTTCCTGCTCCAGCACGGCGAAGCGTTCCTGCAACTCCGCTGGCCGGGTCAGGGGTTCAGCAGCGCCCGCCGCTGCCCGGGTGCGGCCATACTCGTAACTGAACCACGCGGTGCACAGGAAGGCGCAGCTCAGCAGACCGTAGCGGAGCAGTCGCCGCTTCGGGTCTGCCGTCACTATTCTGGGGGTAACGGGGGGAGCAACCTTGTGCTTGCGCGCTATCATCCTTGTCCCTGGTGATGCCGAGAGCCAACCGCATCATAACAGGGGACAGACCACGGTTTCCAAGGCTGCGGGACTTCCAGCGTCAGGCACTGATCTGGAGCACCACGACAAGCGTTGTGGTCAGTACCAGCGAAAGTAGCGATAACAGCAGCCTTACCCTTGCGTATTCCGAATCGGAAAGCGTCTCCGGTGTTTGGGCGCCGCTGATCGGGTGGACTGTGGTAATGATGGGACTACGCTTCACGATTGACCTCCTTGCCATCTGTGTGCGCTCGGCCGGAACGCGAAACGCTCCGGATATAACTGAGTAAAATACTCAGGAATTTACCGACTATAGATGCCTGACAAAGTTTGTCAAGTATTACCGAGGATCACTGCTGTCCCACAAGCGCAGGATCTCCGTCATTCCGGCGCAAGCCGGAATCCAGAATGGCCGAAGAAACACTGGATTCCGGCTTCCGCCGGAATGACGATGCAGGAATCATTGGCCGAGTCTCACAGCCGGCGGGGGAACTCGACGGGGGCACTGTTTTCCAATCCGTCACACAAACAGGGGGATGCGCATGCTCGACCAGCCAATTCGGGCGCTAGTGGCACTCTCGGCCGCACTCTGGGTGCTGGCGCCGGCGGCGGCACCGGCCGGGGTGCCGCATTACACCGTCGCGACCGATGAGAGCCTGGGACAGCTCGATGTCAGCGCGTGCTTCGACGCGTCGCCGCCAGCCGGGCTGACCGCACACGACGAACGCGCCGCGGAGTTGCTGCGCGCCGCCCGGCTGGAAAGTGGGGATGATCTGGTCGAGCTGCAGCCGCAAGGTTTGACCCTCCCGCTGCCGCGCACCGGCGCGCCGGCCTGTGTGAAGTACCGCGTGGACCTGAGCGCAATCGAAAAACGGCAGCGCCGCTCGGGCGACTGGAGCGCGCGCGATGTCATCGTCCTCGATCCGGACCTGTGGCTGTGGCATCCGGACGGCGTCGGCGCGGATACGCGCTGGCGGCTGGATTTCGAGTTGCCGCCGGGTTATGACGTTTCGGCACCCTGGAAGCGCAGCGGCAGCACCCAGGGCCGGGTGAGCTACGAGGTGCGCGAACGCATGCCCGGCTGGGAGGCTCGCATGGCCATCGGGCGCTTCAGCGTCGAGTCCATCGCGCTGCCGGGTGGGCGGCTCCGCTACGCCCTGCTGCCCGGCGAGCCGGCCCCCGATGCCGCCGCCATGCGCAAATGGGTCACCAGCGGTGCCCGCGCACTGGTCAGCGCCTACGGGCGCCTGCCGGTGCCCGACGTGCAGCTGCTCGTGGTTCCGATCGGGCACGGGCGCGAGCCCGTGCCATGGGGCGAAGTGCAACGCGGTGGTGGCGACGCTGTCCACCTGTATATCGATCAACGCCGCCCGGCCGCGGAATTCATGGCCGATTGGGTGCTGGTACACGAACTCAGCCACCTGTTGCACCCCAACATCTCCGCCACGGACCGCTGGCTGTCCGAGGGTATCGCGAGCTACTACCAGAATGTCCTGCGCGCCCGCGCGGGGCTGATGAGTGCAGAGCGCGCCTGGGACAAGCTGCACGCCGGCTTCGAGCGTGGCATTCGCGGTACCGCGCCGGGACGCAGCCTGGCCGACGCCAGCGAGACCATGATGCGCGACCGTTCGTTCATGCGGGTCTACTGGAGCGGCGCCGCCATCGCCCTGCTTGCCGACGTGGAGCTGCGTCGGCGCTCGGGGGGCGCGCAGTCGCTGGACACCGCGCTCGCGGCATTCGGTTCCTGCTGCCTGCCGGCCGAGCGCAGCTGGAGCGCGCCCGAGCTGCTGGGCGAGCTGGATCGACTGACAGGCACCGGAGTGTTCTTGGGACTGTACCAGAAATATGTGGATTCCGATCGCTTCCCCGCGCTGGACGCCCTGTATGCTGAACTGGGTCTGCAGCCCATGAGCGAAACCAGCCTGCGGCTCGACCCGACGGCGCCGCAGGC
>CBDTYI010000210.1:0-5285 GCA_965364565.1 uncultured Gammaproteobacteria bacterium
CCGGCAAGCTGTTTCCCGAAGCGGCCAGCGCCAACGGTGCCATCTTTCACCCGCCAGGAGAGAAGGCCAGAACCGTGGCCGAGGTCTACGCGCTGTTCGAGCGCAAGTTCGATACCGGCCGTTACGAGGCCTGGGATCTGGCGCCGATGGTGGCCGAAGCGGGGCAATAAGCGGGTATCGCCCGGATGGGCGCGTTGCTTGCCCCGTTCGGGGGCCAGCGAACGTATGGCCACTTGCGTTGTGCTCCGAAAAGGTGCAGTTTTAGGTGCTGGGCCATTTATGCTACCCTTTTCTTATACTATAAGGATAAAGGTACAACGGCGTGACCCCCGACACCCTCAAATCAGTGCGCGAGCACATAGCCTCGCACGTTATCGGTCAACACAAACTGATCGATGGCATGCTTATCTGTCTACTGAGTGACGGCCATCTGCTGGTCGAAGGCATGCCCGGGCTGGCCAAGACCACGGCGGTCAATGCCCTATCCGAGGCAGTGGCGGGGGATTTTCACCGCATACAGTTCACTCCCGACCTGCTGCCGTCGGACCTGGTCGGAACGGATATCTACCGTCACGAAAAGGCCGAGTTCGAGTTCCGCCCGGGGCCCCTGTTCCATAACATTCTGCTCGCCGACGAAGTCAACCGCGCCCCGGCCAAGGTGCAGGCGGCACTGCTGGAGGCGATGGGGGAACGGCAGATCACGGTGGGGCAGAAGACCTATCCCTTGCCGCAGCTGTTCATGGTGCTGGCGACCCAGAATCCCATCGAGCAGGAAGGCACGTATCACTTGCCGGAGGCACAGCTCGACCGTTTCCTGATGCAGGTGGTGGTGGACTACCCGAACCGCGATGAAGAATTGAAGATCCTCGAGCTGGACAACGATCGTCAGCGCGAGAAGCCCAGACCGCCGGCCAATCCGCTGCCGCAGCAGGAGCTGTTTGCCATGCGCACCGCGGCGGCCGGCCTGTTCATAGACCCGAAGCTGAATCGCTACATGGTGGATCTGATCCAGGCGACTCGCAATCCGAGTGCCTATGACAAGGAGCTGGCGCGCTGGGTTCGCTTCGGTGCCTCGCCGCGTGCCACACTGGCACTGGCGCGTTGCGCTCGTGCCCGCGCCTGGCTGGACGGGGAGTCCTTCGTCTCGCCGGCTCATATCCAGAATATTGCCGTCGACATACTGCGCCACCGTCTGCTGTTGACCTTTGAAGCCGAGGCCGAGGGCATTACCACCGATGACGTGATCGGGCGCCTGATTTCGCTGGTGGCGATTCCGTAGCGCGTTATGAGTTTGCGGCCGCGTCTGGATGATCTGCTCGAGCTGCGGCACCAGGCACATACGCTCGGCCTGGCTTCCCATCACCTGGTCAATTCGTCCTTCAGCGGCCTGTACGCCTCCGTGTTTCGCGGTCAGGGGCTGAACTTCGAGGAAGTGCGCGAATACCGCGAAGGCGACGATATCCGCAACATGGACTGGAAGGTTACGGCACGCACCGGCGAGCCGCACCTGAAAGTGTTTCGCGAAGAGCGCGAGCGCAGTGTCATGATGTGTATCGACCGCGGACCGCACATGGATTTCGGCACCCGCAGCACCTTCAAATCGGTGCAGGCGGCGCGCGCCGCCGCGCTGATCGGCTGGGCGGCCAACGGACTGCACGATCGGGTCGGCGGGCTGTTGTTCGGCAGCGGTGATGACAATGCCTATTTCCGCCCCACCAAGGACCGGCGCGCCCTGTGGCGGCTTCTGAAGGCGCTTACCGCGCCGCTGACCAGCGACAGTGAGCCGCCTCCCGAGCTGCTCTCCAACATCCTGCAACAGGCCTCCCGTGCCCTCGGCACCGGCGGGCTGGTGTTTGTGATCGCCGATTTTAATCGCGAGCTGCAGGGCCTCAGCAAGGGCCTGAGCCAGCTGCGCCAACACCATTCCGTGGTTCTGGTGCCGGTCGATGATGTGGCCGACCGCGAGCTGCCCGACATGGGCAATGTGCTGTTTCGCGCCCCCGATGGCGAGCTGCTGTCGGTCGATACGGCCGAGGTCACGGGCCGGGAGGCGTACCGGCGCAGCTGGCAACAGCGCCGCGAGCGCCTGGTGCAGATAGCCAGCAATGCGGGCTGCGCGCTGATTCCGTTGCTCACCGATCAGGATGTGCACATGGCGCTGATGCACGGACTGCAGCGGCGTCTGCGCATGAGGGCGTTCCTGTGAACCCGGAACTGGCCAGCCAGCTGCGCGACATTCGCGGACTGGACGCGGTGCCCTGGTGGCCGCCGGGTCCGGGCTGGTGGCTGCTGGCGGTGCTGTGCATTGCCCTGGCGATCACCCTGTTTCACCTGGCAAGGCATCTGCGCCGCTATCCGCTCGGCTCCTGGCATCGCAGCGCCTGGCGCGAGCTGCACCGACTTAGGAAGCAGTCGGAAGGTATGCCGGCGGATCAGCTCGCCAGTGCCTTATCGGAGTTGCTGCGGCGTATCGCTATTGCGCGGGTCGGTCGCGAGCAGGCGGCCGCCCTGACCGGCGAGCGCTGGCTGGCCTGGCTGCAGGAGCACGACCCGGCGGGCTTCGCCTGGAGCGAGCACGGCAAGCCGCTGCTGACCTTGCCCTATGCACCGCCTGATGCACAGCTGGCGAGTCGTGAGCAGCTGCTGGACTTGGTGGATGCGACTTTTCCCTGGACCGGCAGGCGCAGGAGGTCGCAGCGTGTTTGAGTTCCAGTGGCCCTGGATGGCGATTCTGCTGCTGGTGCCGCTGGCGGTCTGGGTGCGGCGTGTCAACCGGGCCATTCATTCCATGGACCGACAGGAGCGGCAGGTGACGCTGCTCTATCCGCATCTGCACAACCTGCAGTCCGCGTTCAGCACCCGGCACCCCGACATGACGTTTGGCTCGCGCCTCTACTACACACTGCTGGCGCTGCTGTGGCTCGGGCTCACGGTCGCCCTGATGCGGCCGCAATGGCTGGAACCTTACACCGAGCAGCGCACCGAAGGGTATGACCTGATGCTGGCGGTGGACGCTTCGCTGTCCATGGAAGCGCTGGATTTTTCCGTCGAGGGCCGGCAGGTCAGCCGCATGCAGGTGGTAAAGGGCGTCATGGACCGGTTTATCGCCGGACGCGTCGACGACCGCGTCGGGCTGGTTATTTTCGGCAGTCAGGCGTTTGTGTTGTCACCGCTCACCCAGGACCGCGAAGCGGTACGGCACCTGCTCGCCGATCTGGTCCCGCGCATCGCCGGTGATGGAACGGCCATGGGTGATGCCCTGGGCCTGGGTGTGAAGAAGCTGCGCGAGCGCCCTCCGGGTTCGCGCGTCCTGGTTCTGATCGCCGATGGCGAAAACACCGCCGGCACCATTCCGCCGCTGGAAGCCGCGCGGCTGGCTGCAGCCGAGGGGGTGCGGATTTACGCCATCGGCGTGGGCAGCGACCGCGAGGAGGTGCCGATCATGGAGGACGGGCGCCTGATCACGCGGACCGATCTCGGTTTCGATGAAGAGGTCATGCGGCGTATCGCCGAGATCACCGGCGGCGAGTATTTTCGCGCTACCGACACGAGCGCCCTGGAGACGATTTACCAGCGTATCGACGAGTTGGAAAAGAGTGAGGCAGAGTCGCGCACGGTGATGATTCCCCATCCGCTGTATCGCTGGCCACTGGGACTGGCCCTGCTTGCTCTGCTGCTGCTGGGGCTGTTCCCGGGCGGGCGGTCGCGCCGCCTCCAGGGGGTGAGCCGTGCCTGAGACAGCTCTGCACTTCGCTCAGCCTCTGTGGCTGTGGGGCCTGCTGCTGATTCCGCTGGTGCTGGTGTGGCTGTGGCGCTCGGCGCCGCTGCGCCGCGCCGGCCAGGAACAGAAATATGCAGACCCCCATCTGTTGCCTTATCTGAGTGGCGCGGCAACGGTGCGTATGGCGAAGAACCGGCGTCTGGTGATCGGCTGGGTGCTGGTGTGGAGTCTGCTGTCGCTGGCCATGGCCGGCCCGCGCTGGGGCTACAGCGAAATGAACCCCTTCGAGCCGGGCGCCGATCTGGTAGTGCTGCTGGACATTTCACGCTCCATGGGGGTGACCGACGTGCGGCCTTCGCGCCTCGAACGTGCGCGCCAGGAAATCCAGGATCTGCTTCAGGCGCAGCGGGGTGTGCGCACCGGCCTGGTCGCATTTGCCACCATCGCCCATGTTGTGACGCCGATAACCGAAGATACCGACAGCCTGTTGCGCCAGCTGCCGGCGATTTCACCCGCCCTGGTGCGCTTGCAGGGCAGCCGTCTGTCGGGCGCGCTGGACCGCGCGAGCCGCCTGCTGACCGCGCAGGGTGACGAGGTCGCGCACAACATCCTCCTGATCAGCGACGGCGATTTCGCCGAGACGGGCATCGAGGAACAGATCGCGGAGCTTCGCGACCGGGGTATACGGCTGCACGTGCTTGCCGTGGGCAGCACTGATGGCGGCGTGGTGCCCGGTCTCATGGCACCAAACGGCGAACCGGTGGTATCCCGTCTCGACGAAGACCGGCTGCGCGAGCTTGCGAAAACGGGCGGCGGAGTCTTCCGGGTCGCCGATTACCGCGGGGATGACACCCGTGAACTGCTCGATGCGGTCCTGTCCGGGACCACCGCGCGACAGATCGAGCGGCTACAGACATTGGTCTGGAACGAGTATTTCTATCTGCTTCTGGCCCCGGCCATGTTGCTGGTGCTGCTGCTGTATCGCCCCGGCAGCGGGAATCTGGCGCGCATCGGCCAGCGAGGTGAAGCCTGATGTCGCGGCGCGTGGTGGCATTGCTGTGCACACTGCTGGTTGTACCGGCCGGGCACGCGGGCCTGTTCGACAACCCGGAGCAGGAGGCTGCCCAGCTGTTCGAAAAGGGTGCCTACCAGGAGGCGGCGCAGGAATTCAGCGATCCCTACCGGCGCGGTGTGGCCCAGTACCGGGCCGGCGAGTACAGCGAGGCAGCTGAATCATTTACCCGCGTTGAGCGCGAGGAGGTCAAGACGGATGCACTCTACAACCTGGGTAACAGCCGCTTCCAGGAAGGCAAGCTCGAGGCTGCGGCGGACGCGTATCGAAAGGTGCTGCGGCGTGATTCGAGCTTCCAGGACGCGCGACACAACCTGGGACTGACCACCGCGTTGCTCGCCGAGGCCCAAGCCGAGGAAGAACAGGAGCAGGAATCCGAGGAGCAGCAGGAATCCGAGGAACAACAGGAGTCCGAGGAACAGCAGGAGTCCGAGGAACAGCAGGAGTCCGAGGAGCAGCAGGAGTCCGAGGAGCAGCAGGAGTCCGAGGAGC
>CBDTYI010000211.1:0-5269 GCA_965364565.1 uncultured Gammaproteobacteria bacterium
CCCGCGCTCAGTCCAGTGTCGCGAAGGCGCGATCCGCGGCCTCCAGCGTGGCCTGGATCGCTTTGGCATCGTGCGCCGAGGACACGAACCCGGCCTCGAACGCGGAGG
This sequence comes from uncultured Gammaproteobacteria bacterium, assembly GCA_965364565.1. Lineage (GTDB taxonomy): Bacteria > Pseudomonadota > Gammaproteobacteria > DSM-19610 > DSM-19610 > Thiogranum. The sequence continues at coordinate 109 of CBDTYI010000211.1, forward strand.
GCGCCAGGTACACGCCCTGGTCCAGCATGGCGTGGAAGAACCGGCGGAAGCGCTCGATATCGCAGCCGCTCACCGCGGCGAAGCTGGTAACGGATTCAGCGTCGGTGAAGAACAGGCCGAACATGCCGCCGACCTGGTTGCCGGCCATCGGGATGCCCGCCGCAGCGGCGCGTTCGCGCAGCCCGTCCAGCAGCTGGCGGGTGGCACGTCCCAGCTCGGCATGAAAGCCCGGCGCCCGCACCAGTTCCAGGGTGGCGAGACCGGCGGCCATGGCGACCGGGTTACCCGAGAGGGTGCCGGCCTGGTAGACGGGGCCGGTGGGTGCAATCTGTTCCATGATATCGCGCCGCCCGCCGAAGGCGCCCACCGGCAGACCGCCGCCCACCACCTTGCCGAGCGTGGTCAGGTCCGGCGTTACCCCGAAGTGCTGCTGGGCGCCGCCCAGCGCGACGCGGAAGCCGGTCATGACTTCGTCGAATATAAGCACGCTCTGGCACTGGTCGCACACCTCGCGCAACGCCTCGAGGAAACCCGGCAGGGGTGGTATGCAGTTCATGTTGCCGGCCACCGGCTCGACGATGATGGCGGCAATCTGCTCGCCCATGTCCGCAAATACGCCGCGCACCTGCTCGGCGTTGTTGTACTCCAGGGTGAGGGTGTGTTTTGCCAGGTCGGCCGGCACGCCGGGCGAGGTCGGAACCCCCAGGGTCAGTGCCCCCGAGCCGGCCTTGACCAGCAGCGAGTCGGAATGGCCGTGATAGCAGCCTTCGAATTTGACGATCTTGTCGCGACCGGTGAAACCGCGCGCCAGGCGGATGGCGCTCATGGTGGCCTCGGTGCCCGAGCTGACCATGCGTACCAGCTCCAGCGAGGGTACCAGTTCGCACAGCAGGTCGGCCATGCGCGTCTCGATTTCCGTCGGGGCGCCGAAACCCAGGCCGTTGGCGGCGCTGTCCTGCACCGCCTTCACCACCGCAGGGTGACAGTGTCCTGCGATCATCGGTCCCCAGGAGCCGACATAATCGACGTAGCGTCTGCCGTCGGCATCGAACAGGTAGGCGCCCTCACCGTGGGTGAAGAACACCGGTGTGCCGCCCACGCCCTGGAAGGCGCGCACCGGTGAATTGACGCCACCCGGGATGTGCTGCCGGGCCTGTTGAAACAGCTGTTGCGACTTCGACATGGCAATGTTTCCTGTTGGTCTCGGCAAGCGCGGTCAGCCGTGCTCGCGGTGTTCGTCGTCATCCCGGTCGAACAGGGCCGCGTAGGCGCTGGCAGCCTGCCTGATATCTGCGGCGGCGAAAACGCCCTGTACCACCGCCAGCATGTCCGCGCCGGCGGCGATCAGCTGCGCGCCGTTCTGTGCCGTGATGCCACCGATGGCGGCCACCGGCAGGGCCAATTGTTGCTTGGCACGGCGGATCAAGTCCAGACTCGCCTGCACCGCCTGCGGCTTGGTGCGGGAAGGAAAGAAACGCCCGAAGGCGATGTAGTCGGCGCCCTGCTCGACGGCCTGCAGGGCGCGTGGCCACTGGTCGTAGCAGGACACGCCGATGATCGCCCCGGTGCCAAGCCGGCGGCGCGCCGCGCCCGGGTCGCCGTCGTCGCGGCCCAGGTGCACGCCGTCGGCACCGCTGTCGGCGGCCAGCTGGGCGTCATCGTTGATAATCAGCAGCGCGCCGCGCGCGCGGCAAAGCTCGGCCAGCACCCGCGCCTGCTGCAGCCGCGCTGCGCGGTCGCCGGATTTGTCCCGGTACTGCACCAGCCGCGCGCCGCCGTCGATAGCCCGGGCAACCCGCTCCGGCAGTTGTTCCGGTTCCTGCAGCGCCGCGTCGGTGATGGCGTACAGGCCGCGCAGGCTAGCTTTGCTCATCCCGGGCCCAGAACAGCCGGTTGGGGAGTTGTTGTCCCATCCCGATGCGGTAGCCGGCGGCCAGCGCCTGCCAGGTATACTCCTGGGCCTCGTGAATTGCCGAGAAAGGCTCCAGTCCCTGCGCCAGCAGGCCGGCGATGCTGGATGCCAGGGTGCAGCCGGAACCGTGGAAACTGCCATCCAGCCGTTCCCAGGTGAAGGTTTCGATCAGGCGCCGGTTGGTGTACAGGCTGTTGGCCACGTCCCGGGTATTCTCGTGGGTGCCGGTGATGAGTACGAACTCCGCGCCACGTTCCAGCAGCGCCATGGCGCAGGCGTCCAGGTTGTCGGCCTCGGGCGCCAGCGCGCGCGCTTCGCGGCTGTTCGGAGTCAGCACGGTGGCCTGGGGGAGCAACAGCTCGGTCATGGCATCCAGGACCTCGTCGTCGGTCAGCAGGGTACCGCTGCCGCTGGCCAGCACCGGGTCCATGACCACCGGGATCTCCGGGTAGTCGGCCAGTATGGAGTGAATCGCTTCCACGGTCTCCGTGGTTGGCAACAGCCCGAGTTTGAACACGCTGATGGGCATGTCCTCGAGTACCGCCCTGGCCTGTTCGATGATCAGGTCGCCATCCAGGGGCGTGTAGCCCAGCACGTCCTGGGTATCCTGGATGGTCAGGGCCGTTATCACCGGGCTGGTATGGCAGCCGTGGCTGAGCAGGGCCTCGATGTCCGCCTGGATGCCGGCGCCGCCGCTCGGGTCATTGCCGGAAAACACCATCACCACCGGTACCGGTGAATTCTTGCTGGTCATGGAGTGCAAGTCCGCCGGGTGGGTGCGTCGACGCCCCGAGCGGCACAGACGTTTGGTTTCATCAAACACTTACCTTTATGATTAGGGCCGGCATTGTAACATCGCGTGCAACCCTTGTGGCGCCCCGTCAGGCCCTGGAGACGGTTGCCCTTCTGACAGGAAAGTATCCATGCCCGAGTACAAGACTTACATGTGCGTAATTTGCGGATTTATCTACGACGAGGAAAAAGGTGTTCCCGAAGAGGGTATCGCCCCCGGCACGCGCTGGGAGGATGTGCCGCTCAATTGGGTCTGCCCGGAATGCGGGGCGGGCAAGGAGGATTTCGAGCTGGTCGAAGTCTAGTACTCCTTCAATATCACGGTGGAGGAGTACCAGCCCGCACAGGCAAATTTCCCAATCCCGTCTACACTAAACATGTTTGCTGTGTGCAGGACAGCCGCAGCGAAGCTCGGTGATGGCAACGAAGTGACCGGGAGGGATAGATGAGGGAGCCCGAGCACGTTCAATTCATGGAGTTGGTCGAGACTGCCCGCCAGTACTGTAATCTGATCGACCGGATGCCCGGCAGGGCCGACTGGCTCGCGCCGCTGTTCAGGATCCTGCCGCGGCTGCACGCCGGAGTGGTTGCCTTACGCGCCTCGGCGGAGGGACGTTTTCCGCCTGAATCGGCGGATTTCGATGATCGTTTCGACCTGTTCAGCCAGCTGCGTGTGCAACTCGGTGAGCGCGATACCTACTGGCTGGAGTTCGACTGTCCGGTCGCCGCGGCGGAGGATGCAGAGCATCGCAGCGGCAGCCTGGCGGATGACCTGACGGATATCTACTTCGAGCTCAAGCGCGGTCTCAGCATGCTCGATGCCGAAGGGCCGGACCGTGTTGCGCAGCTGTGGGAGCTCGGTTTCAAGCACCACTGGGGCCAGCACCTGGTCGACGCCGAACGCCACCTGTATTCCCTGCGGGTCAACGATCAGCTGGTTTAGGGCGCAAGGAAAATCCATATTCAGCCACGGAAAACACGGAAGGCACGGAATTTTTCTATTGTTTCTGCGATTGACTTGACGGACGCTGAATGGGTTGATGCGCGCCTTTGCTCGGTATGCGCTTCGCTCGAGTCCGCTCAACGGATCAAGCTGACGGATCGTAGGTTGGGCAGAACGAAGGTGAAGCCCAACGGATCGCGTCTATCCATCGGCTTCGCGGACTCGGCCCAACCTGCACTGGCAATGTTCCGTGCTTTCCGTGTTTTCCGTGGCTATCACCCCATCGCAGCATTCTCGCTGGTGGCCCGCAGCCATGTTTCGACGTGCCGGGTCGAGGCTTGGGTATCTGGCTTGCCTGACCTGGTGTAATCTGTGAACGATGCAGGGATTTTTCGGGTTAAACTAGCGTCAAATGGCAGCAGGGACCCGGCTGACGTTAGAATACCGGGCGGGTGGTTTGCAGGAATTTTTTCGAAATCTGACAGAGCGAGTGTAGATGTTGTATCCAAGCACAAGGCAGCAGGGTTTTACCCTGATAGAGGTCATGGTTGTAGTGGTCATTCTGGGCATACTGGCCGCGGTGCTGGTGCCCAAGGTTATGGACCGCCCGGACGAGGCGCGTATTACCAAGGCGCGCCAGGATATCCGCGCCCTGGAGGCCTCGCTGAATCTCTACAAGCTCGACAACTACGAATACCCCAGCACCGATCAGGGCATAGAAGCCCTGGTAAACAAGCCGGACATTCCGCCCGAGCCGCCGGCCTGGAAACAGGGCGGCTATCTGGATCGCCTGCCTCAGGATCCGTGGCAGCAGCCCTATCAGTATCTGAATCCGGGCGTGCGCGGCACCATCGATGTGTATTCGCTGGGACCGGATCGCCAGCCCAGTGACGACGACATCGGTAACTGGGACTTGCGCTGACGGGTACAGTGTCCCCCGTCGCCGATCTTGACCCCTTCAGAGCGCTCCCAGGAGCTCAGCGCAAGGCGCATACCCGGGTCACTTGCTTCGGGCGCAGTCCCGTCGGGAATACCCACAACGCTGTCCGACGAGGGCGCCGCGGGCAGCGCGGCTTCACCCTGCTGGAGCTGATGGTGGTGCTGGTCATCGTCAGCGTCATCCTGACTTTCGTTACCCTGACCGCCGGCGGCGACCCGCGTGCCGAGCAGCTGCAGCGCGAATCACGCCGCCTCGCCGCCCTGCTGGAAATGGCCAGTGAAGAAGCGGTGCTGAGCAGTCAGCAGCTGGCGGTGCGATTTTCCGAAGAAGGCTACGAATTCCTGGTGCTGCAGGGCGGCCAGTGGCTGCCGCTGAGCAAGGATCCGGTGTTGCGCGCCCGTAGCCTGCCCGAGGGTATCGAGCTGGACCTCGAGCTGGAGGACAACCCGCCGCCGTCGCTGGTGAGCGAAGACTCGGACCTGCCGCAGGTGTTCCTGCTGTCCAGCGGTGAGATGACGCCGTTCGTGGTGACCCTGTCGGCGCCGGAAAGCGAGCGGCGTTTCCTGGTCAAGGC
>CBDTYI010000212.1:0-5263 GCA_965364565.1 uncultured Gammaproteobacteria bacterium
CGCCGGTCACGGTCGCTGACGTCGAGATAGCTGAGTTCCTTGTGGCTGGCGACGTTGCGCAGGTACTCCTCCAGACTCGCATAATCGACTTCCAGCAGATAGCTGCCAGAGGTGTCGGCGATCTGCTGCAGCATACTGGCCGCGGTTTCCTGCAGGCGTTCCGCATGGGCCTGCTGAATCACGCCCATGTTGCTCCAGACCAGCAGCGACAGCATGACAATTTCGATTACAACCACACTCGCGATGAGGCGGAAACGCAGCGATCGGAATAGGGACGGGGCCATTGGGGCTACTCGATACCCGCCTGCTCGGCCATCCAGCCCAGGTCGTCGTAGTCTCCCGCGCGGGCGGGGGCGAAGCCGGGCCAGCCGAGGCCGCCCAGCAGCGTGCGTCCCGCTTCGTTGTGCGCCATGTCCAGCAGCACGGTACGCAGGCGTGTCACCTGGGCGGCGGGAACCCAGGGCGCGACCGCAATGGGCATATGCGGCACGCTCCGGGTTTCCGCAATGACTTTCATCGCGTCGCGGATTTCCGCCCGCGAGCGCAGAAACAGCGGCAGTATCAGGCCCGAGGCGTCGGTGGTTCCCTGATAGGAGGACAGCAGCGAGGCGTTGTGGCTGGGTGTGGCGACCAGGGTCAGGTCGCGATCCGGATCGATACCGGCCTGCACCAGCGTCGAGCGAATCAGCACCGTGGCCAGGGCGAGCGGATCGGTGGTCGCCAGGCGCTGTCCGCGCAGGTCCTGCAATGTCCGGATGGTACTGGCTCGGGGTACGACAATAACCGCTTTCATGCCCGTCTCGGCGACACGCGCTACGGCCTGGTAGCCCTGTTCGCGGCTGGCCAGATAGAACAGGTGTGGAGCCGTGAACAACAGGTCGTAGCGCTGCTCCCGGTTGGTGCGCCGAATGAATTCGGCAAAGTTGGGTGCCGTTTCCATGCGCACTTCCGTTCCCAGTGTGCCCGACAGATAGTCCACCAGGGGAGAAAACCGGCGCGCCAGCCGTTCGGAACTCACAATCGGCAGAAAGCCGAACACCAGATGGTCACGTCGCTGCAGGTCCGCAACCGGCTGCGCGCCGGCAAGGCCGGCGCAGGCGATACAGAGGAGGCCTGCCAGCAGCGCAAAGCGCTGTTGCAGGGTTAGATATCCCGGTGTGGCCGTGCCTATCACGGCCGATCGCGCATTATCTCGTCTCATGATCGATACACTACCGGGGTGCAGGCTTGCCGGTCGCATTTCCGCGGCCGACACCCGCTGTCAGACATGCGGCTTTGTCACTGTGTGCCTTCAGTATAGTAGTGGCATTTCACGCTCAGAATATTCCCTTTCCACGGGCGCAGCGTGGCCGGCGGCGGCTATACCGGCGGAGCGCATTCGCCACCACTCCGGGTCGCGCGCCAGCGTCGCAGCAGGGCTTTCTCGGCTTCCACCAGCACCAGGACCGTGGCGGCACTGAGCAGGATGCGCAGCCAGGCCGCGGCGTCGATGCCGGTGGTGCCGAACAGCAGCTGCATGAATGGCACATAGGTGAACAGCAGCTGAAAAACGATCAGCACGGCGATGGCCGGATATACGTAACGGTTGCCGCCCAGCGCCGCGCGCGTCAGTGCGGGCGCGGTCAGGTAGCGGGCGCTGATCAGGTAGAAGATCTCGAACATCACCAGGGTGTTCACCGCCACCGTGCGCGCCGTCTCGATGCTGGCGCCGTGTTCGCGTTCCCAGAGAAAATTACCGAAGGTGCCGGCCACCAGGATCAGCGACACGAACAGGATACGCCACAGCAGGAACCCCGAGAGGATGGGTTCGCGCGGATCGCGCGGCGCACGCTGCATGACGTCGCTTTCCGGTGGCTCGAAGGCGAGCGTCAGCGCCAGGGTCACCGCAGTGATCATGTTGACCCACAGGATCTGTACCGGGGTGATGGGCAGCAGACGACCCAGCAGGATGGCCGCGACGATGGTCATGGCCTCACCGCCGTTGGTGGGCAGCACGAACATGATGGACTTCTTGAGATTGTCGTAGACGGTGCGGCCTTCCTCGACCGCGTGGGCGATGGAGGCGAAGTTGTCATCCGCCAAAACCATTTCAGCGGCTTCTTTGGCCGCCTCGGTGCCTTTCACCCCCATGGCGACGCCGACGTCGGCGCGTTTCAACGCGGGTGCGTCGTTGACGCCGTCGCCGGTCATGGCGACTACCTGGCCGTTGGCCTGCAGCGCTTCGACCAGGCGCAGCTTGTGTTCCGGGCTGGTGCGGGCGAAGACATCCGCTGCGAGTGCCAGCTCGCCCAGCTGCACCGCGTCGAGCTCGTCCAGCTGCACACCCTGCACCACGGTTGCGCCGTCTCCGATGCCCATCTGCCTGCCGATGGCGCTTGCGGTGATGGCATGGTCACCGGTGATCATCTTGACGCGGATGCCGGCCGCCTGGCTGCTGCGAACCGCGACGATCGCCTCTTCGCGCGGCGGGTCGATGATGCCGACGACGCCGAGCAGGGTAAGGCCGCTCTCGACGTCTGCGAACTTCAGGCTCTCCTGTCCAGGCGCCGCGACCTTGAAGGCGATGGCCAGCAGGCGCTGGCCGCGGCTGGCCAGCAGATCCATGAAGTTGATCCAGTAGCTCCGGTCCAGCGGCAGGTCCTCACCGCGCATGCGCTGGTGCACGCACATGTCCAGCACCCGTTCCGGTGCGCCTTTCAGATACACGAACCCGTGACCGGCGTGGTCGTGGTGCAGCGTCGACATGAAACGGTGCTGTGATTCGAACGGAATCACATCGGTGCGCGGCCACTGCTCCTGCTGGAACGCCTGGTTCAGTCCGGCTTTCAATGCCAGGGTGATGAGGGCGGCCTCGGTGGGGTCGCCGTGAATGCACCAGCGGTCGTCGCTGCGGGTCAGTGTCGCGTCGTTGCACAGCAGGCCGGCCTGGGCGACTTCGTGGAGCAGCGGGTAGGCGTCGGGTGATACCGGGGTACCGTTGAGGGTGAATTCCCCGTGCGGGTCGTAACCACTGCCGGTGACCTCGAACAGCCCGGCCGCAGTGACCAGGCTCTGCACAGTCATTTCGTTGCGCGTCAGGGTGCCGGTCTTGTCGGAACAGATCACCGTCACCGAGCCCAGGGTCTCCACGGCCGGCAGGCGGCGGATAATGGCGTTGCGACGCGCCATGCGCTGCACACCGATGGCCAGCGTGATGGTCATGATGGCAGGGAGGCCTTCCGGGATGGCGGCCACCGCCAGTCCCACTGCGGCCAGGAACATGTCGCTCGCCGGGTAGGACTTTACCAGCAGACCGAAGGCGAAGGTCAGGCCGGCGAGGACGGCAATGCCGGCCGTCAGCCAGCGTCCGAAGGTCGCCATCTGGCGCAGCAGCGGAGTGGTCAGCGTCTGCACCTCGCCCAGCAGGTCGCTGATACGCCCGACTTCGGTGTTGTCACCGCTGGCCACCACCACGCCCTGACCCTGGCCGTAGGTTACCAGGGTGCCGGAAAAGGCCAGGCAGTCGCGGTCGCCTATCGGGGCGTGCTGGGCCACCGGCGCGGTGGCTTTTTCCGCTGGCACCGATTCACCGGTGAGCATGGCCTCATCGATGCGCAGCTCGCGGACCCTGATCAGGCGCAGATCGGCGGGCACCTTGTCGCCGGATGCGAGCGCCACGATATCGCCGGGTACGAGTTGCTCGGCGGGGAGGCTCAAAAAGCTGCCGTCACGCCGCACCGAGGCCGTGTGCGACAGCATGTTGCGGATCGCATCCAGCGCCTTTTCGGCCTTGCCTTCCTGCACGAAGCCGATCAGGGCATTGAGCACGACGACGGCGAAAATCACTCCGGCGTCGACCCAGTGCGCCAGCGCCAGGGTCATGATACCGGCCGCCAGCAGCACGTAGATAAGCACGTTGTGAAACTGGCTCAGCAGACGCAACAGGGGGCCGCGCCCTTTCGCCGGCCGCAGGCGGTTGGGGCCGTAGCGTTGCAGCCGCTGCGCGGCCTCCGCCTGGCTCAGTCCCAGGCTGGAGCTGGCGAGTCGGTCCAGTACCTCATCGGCTTCCAGGGCGTGCCAGTCGTCGCCCGGGAGTGGGGGCTTGTCATCGGTCTGACCTGTCATTGCCTTGATACCGGTTGCTGCGCCCCGGCAGGTGTTGCCGGGGCGGTGTCAGTGCGTATCGACACAACGGCCGGTTTCGATCTGCACGGTCGCGTGATGGATACCGAAATCGTCGCTCAGCACTCGCTTGATAGCAAGCAGGGTGCGGTTGTAGTCGCTCATGTCAGCTACGTCGACGTGCATGGTAAGCAGCGGTTTTTCGGGTGACAGAGACCAGACGTGGATATGGTGTATGCCGGTGACGCCGGGAACCACCTCGATCAGCGCCTGTTCCAGTGCCTCGCGTTCGAACTCCGGCGGCGTGCCCTCGAGCAGAATGTGCAGCGACTGGCGCACCACCGAGACTGCGCCCCGCAGGATCAGCAAGGCCACCAGCACGGAAAGCAGCGGGTCGATCGGCATCCAGCCGGTCAGGAGTATGACGGCGGCTGCGGCGATGGCGGCGACGGAACCGAGCAGGTCGCCGAGCACGTGCAGCATGGCGGCTTTCAGGTTGAGATCGTGCTGATGTCCGCCGTGCAGGAGTGTCAGGGCGATCAGGTTCACCGCCAGTCCGACCACGGCGACCGCCAGCATCGGCCCGCCCAGCACCTCGACCGGCTGTCGCAGCCGCTGGAACGCTTCCACCAGGATCCAGATTACGATAGCGATGAAGCCGACGCTGTTCAGCAGCGCCGCGATTACCTGCAGGCGTTGATAACCGTAGGAGCGCAGCGCGTCGGGTGGTCGCTGCGACAGGCGCGCCGCGGCCCAGGCAATGCCCAGCGCCGCCGTGTCGGTCAGCATATGTCCGGCGTCGGCCAGCAAAGCCAGCGAACCGGAAAGCAGGCCGCCGACAATTTCGACTACCGTGAAGGTGGCAGTGAGCAGCATGGCCCACAGCATGCGCCGCTGGTTGCGGCCCGGATCGGCTGCCTGGCTGGGTTGCGTCACCTGCTTGTTCCTGTACTGCCAGAAAGTGCTTGAATTGGCCCGGCCCCGGGGTATATTCGCGCCGGCCCTGTCTGCCAGTATACTGCTGCCGCGGGTTTGTCAGTTTTCCGGTGCCGACCCATGATAACAGCATACACCGGCGAGGACCGTTGATGTTACGCAAAGCCGATCTTGGGGATCTCAGCACGCTGGTGGAAATCGAAAACACCTGTTTCGATGTCGACCG